>JBFILF010000664.1:0-1532 GCA_041599835.1 Pirellulaceae bacterium | reverse complement strand
GGGCAAACCCAATGCCAATCGGTCAAATGCGGCCCAAAAACTTGCGAATTGTGCGGGAGGGTCGTGCCAATTCGCACCCGTGGCGACGGTACGGCGCGCCGGCCAAGTGATTGAAAACCGGTGAATCACGGCGATCAGGCTCGTATGGCACTTTGGTATGTAGATTGCGGGCTATGTATTAGTCATCAATATTATTTAACGAGCAGTGGAATGATCGCCCCGTTTGCGAACACTCGAACGACTCCCCAATCGTCCACAAGTCCGGAGATTCCCACCCGACGCATTGAGGAAACGGCTCGGGACCGGTTGCGTCAGCACCCGCACTTTCGCGGGCGTGAACGTTTAATTTCCATGCGGTTTGATGGCGGTGTGCTCGCGCTAGCAGGGTCCGTTCCCACCTATTACCTGAAACAACTGCTGCAGGAAGCTTTGCGAGACATCGATGGCGTCGATCAAATCATGAATGGTGTCACGGTGCACAATCCCCCGGGATACACGGCGCCGACATCCACTGGATCATCACACACTGCACCGCCATTTACGTAACCGCCAAGCAAGGGGCGGGCCAACAAGTCTGCGGTCCGAATCGTCAAACACCGCCCCAATAAAGGGAGATCAGATATGAATTGGTTTGCTGACAAATCGGTCGTCGTGCCGTACGATTTTTCCGAATTGTCGTTCAAGGCATTGGAGCAAGCCCGCGACCTGGTAGAGCTACCTTCGCAATTGAAGGTGATTCACGTTTCGATGGCAATGAACCCGATGGAGCCGGGAGTGTTGTGGGATGCGGCTAACAAAGAAGCGATTCGCAAACGATCTCGCGAAAGTTTTTTCGAACGCATCGATCCCCAACGATTTCAAGGTGTTGATTTCGCGATTCGCTTCGGTGACCCGGGCAAGGAAATCGTTGAATTTGCCAAGGAAATTGGGGCGGATTTAATCGTCATGCCATCGCACGGCTACGGCTGGTTCAAACGCATTACCTTGGGTTCGGTTGCCGAGCGGGTAGTGCGGCTGGCCCATTGCCCGGTGCTCGTACTGCGCGGGCTGTTGACGGCGGAACAGGCTGAAGTCCAGGCTTCTGCGGCACTGGTTACCTAGATGCAACCGGCCAATGTCCTTGCTGCGCTGGGCGAGTTTTGCATCAACTGTGCGTAATCGCACGGTTATTTTCGCGCCAAAACCGGTCATAAACGCACACCTCTTTGGGCGTGACGGGGGGCGTCTGCCGCGGCACAAATTTTGCGTCAACTGGCCAACGGGCGGTCCACCGCCCGAGGTCTTTTGGCACGAAACCAGGACGGATTCGAATTCCGCCGAATGGAAGTTTTAACATGAGAATTGAACAGATATTGTGTCCCACGGATTTTTCGGCGTACAGCCGAACGGCAATCAATCTGGCCTTGTCGTTGGCTCGGCCGTTTAATTCGAGAGTCCATTTGGTCCATGCGTTGCCAGTCTCTTTTGAAGATGGCTCTGCCGGCCATCCGACCGTGCAGACGCAGATTGAAGCGGAAAAAAAACACGCGCTT
>JBFILF010000663.1:0-1567 GCA_041599835.1 Pirellulaceae bacterium | reverse complement strand
TTTGTTGAATCTCAATCCGGTCGCGGCGCAAACAGTTGCAACAAACTGCTACAATACGACGTAGTTGGATTGCGAGCAACGTTTCAGTTGGACGAATCATGCAGCAAGTCATGTGGATCATTGTAATCATGGCATTTTCCAACCTTGCTGCGCGCGCCCAAACAGCGTCCAACAACCTGTCGGTCACCGAAACCGATTCGGGGATACTGGTCTGCGAGGCGGGCAAGCGCGTCCTGCTCTATCGACACGTACCGGCATCGTTGAATGGACAGTTCAAGCGGGCCGGCTACGTGCATCCGCTTTACGACCTGACGGGCAATATCATCACCGAGGATTTTCCCGACGACCATCCGCATCAGCGGGGCGTGTTTTGGGCCTGGCATCAATTAAATGTTGGTAAACGAATGGCCGGTGACGGATGGCTGGTTGAGGATTTCCAATGGGATGTCCGGCAGACGACCGTCCAAAGGCCGAAGGAAGAATTGGTGGCACTTGTATCCGAAGTGATTTGGAAATCCAGTGCGGTGTCCGACGCTGCCGGTCAGCCGTTGCCGCTAGTACGGGAATGCACCCGAATCACGGTGCACGCGACCGAGTCGCGGCATAGAATCATTGATTTTGATATTCGGCTAACCGCGTTACAGGATGAAATGTCATTGGGCGGGTCAGACGACGACAAGGGCTACGGCGGTTTCTCCATTCGTCTGCGGATGCCGCGGGATGTAACATTTCTTGCCACCGACGGTGAGGTGCAACCCGAGCGTACTGCCCTTGAGGCCGGACCGTGGATCGATATCCACGGATCATTTGCGGATGTCCCCGCCGAAACCAGTGGCATCGCCCTGCTCTGCCACCCCAGTTCAGACGGCTATCCGCAGCCGTGGATTCTCCGCGACAAAGACAGCATGCAGAACGCAGTTTATCCGGGTCGCGCGCCAGTGCCGCTATCGAAAACCAATGCGACGACGTTGCGCTACCGCATCGTATTGCATCGCGGCAGCGTCAGTGCCGCGACGGTTAGGCAGTGGCATGATCGATACGCGGCCGAATCGTTTTCCGATGCTGAACGAAGCCCATGAAACGCAGAACGTTTATCAAACGCGGATTAGTCGCCGGCGCCGCCGCTGCTTTGATCGGTCGCCAGCTTTACGCGCGAGCCGAATCCGACGCTGAAATGATCGCCGCCTGGGTCCAGGAGAACGACAAACAGATTGCCGCTGGCCTCGCCCGTCAAACCCAACAAAGGGGTCATCCGTGGGATGGTGGATTTCCAGACAAGCATGGCATCTACCATGTGGGGACGGCCGCCAATCATGCGCGAATCCTGGCGTGCGGCTTGGTGATGCCTGAATCGGCGTTTCATCAATCGACCAGAGTGACGGACTCGTTGTTGGCGTTGGTCGAGTTTTTGAATCGGCGCCAACACGATGATGGAACCATCGACCTGGTTACGACCAATTTTCATTCACCACCCGATACGGGATTTGTCGTCGAGCCACTGTCGGTCGCCGTTAATTGTCTGCAGCGCGACGATCAGAAATGGGAACACCTTGTCCGTCCCATCAGG
>JBFILF010000662.1:0-1576 GCA_041599835.1 Pirellulaceae bacterium | reverse complement strand
TGCCGCCGTTGATTCGGGAACGGCCGCCAGGACAAACACTTGGTCATCCCATACGATGGGCGAGGAATTATCGCCGGGCCCCGGCAACGCGACCTTCCACTTGACGTTTTGGCGTTCGCTCCAGCGGATCGGAGGCGTGGCGGTGGTGGAGGACCCGTCAAAGTTGGGCCCGCGAAAATTCGGCCAGTTGACTTGAAACTCGTCGGTTTGGACCGTCGCCGCTTGCGCGGTAAACGTCCAATCGCCCAGGACGAACAGCAACAGACAGGACAAGGTGCGCATCACAGTTCCGTCTCAATCCAATTCAAAGAATGTCGGCTTGGGTCGAAAACGCTCATTTGGCATTGTAACAATGCCACAGTTGCGGCAAAACAAAGTGTCTTTTCGCCGGGCCGGCGGTCCGGCTCACTCACCAGCTCCTGTTTGGGCGCCCACTTTTGAGCCAGTTTCGCAACGATATCCGCAACATCGTCATCATCGCCCACGTGGACCATGGCAAAACCACGTTGGTCGACTGCCTGCTGCGGCAGAGCGGCCAGTTCCGCGCCGCCCAACTCCGCGGCGAGCGGATCCTGGATACGGGTGACCTGGAGCGGGAACGGGGTATTACCATCCTGGCCAAGAACATTGCGCTGCCATACCAGGGAACCAAAATAAACATCATCGACACGCCGGGCCACGCCGATTTTGGCGGCGAAGTGGAACGGGTACTGAAAATGGCCGACGGCGCGTTGTTATTGGTGGATGCGGCGGAAGGGCCGATGCCGCAAACCCGATTCGTGCTGTCCAAGGCGCTGGAGGCCGGATTAAAGCCGCTTGTCGTCGTCAACAAAATCGACAAACCCGACGCGCGGACGGCGGAAGTGTTGGACGAAACCCTGGAGCTGATTCTGGAGCTGGGGGGCGAAGAGTTTTTGGAACATTTTCATTACATGCTGGCTTCGGCCAAAGAAGGATACGCCACGCCCAGCCCGCAAACGCCCAGCGACTCGATGGCGCCGCTGTTGGATCTGGTAATCGCCAAGGTGCCACCGCCGGAAATCGATCCCGGCCAGTTGTTCAAAATGCAAGTCACCACCATCGACTGGTCGGAGTATGTCGGCCGCATTGCCATCGGTCGCATTCGCAGCGGGCAAGTCAGCCATGGCGACACCGTTGGCTTGTTGCAAGCCGCCTCGCAAACCACCGCCAAGGTTGCCAGCGTGTTTGTGTTTGACAAGCTGGGTCGCGCCGAAGTCTCTTTCGCGACGGCCGGTGATGTCGTGGCGTTGGTGGGACTGGAAGGTGTTGAAATTGGTGACACGGTTTGTAATCCGAACGTCACGGAACCGCTGCCGCGAATCAAGGTCGATGAGCCAACGTTACAGATGGTGTTTACCATCAACAGTTCCCCGCTGGCGGGACGCGAAGGCAAATTCGTAACCGGCCGCCAGTTGCGCGAACGGCTGGCCCGCGAATTGGAGCGCAACGTGGCGCTGCGGGTCGAGGCAGGGGAGGGGGCCGATGCGTTTCGCGTCTCGGGCCGCGGCGTGCTGCACCTGGCCGTGCTGATTGAAACGATGCGGCGCGAAGGGTT
>JBFILF010000661.1:0-1660 GCA_041599835.1 Pirellulaceae bacterium | reverse complement strand
TTGTCGGCGGCAATGGCCCGTTTGCAGCAACGGCGGCCGGAGCCGATTGCGTCCAACCTCGGCCGGCCGCCCGATCGCGGCAGTGATGGAGTTCGTCACCATTGACTTTCGCCTATAATTAACTGGCCCCAAGTACAACGGTTGGCGGATCGCGAATTCGCTCATTTTACCGGCGTTTGCTAGTTAAATCTGACTTTGACTGCCGGTAGGGGGTGGATAGACTGTTGGTTCGATGCTGGCCACTGCCGCCCACCGATTGGATGAGTGCACGCATTTGTGCTGTCGCACTTCAAGAGAGAGAACATTGTGAAA
Source organism: Pirellulaceae bacterium (assembly GCA_041599835.1). Lineage (GTDB taxonomy): Bacteria > Planctomycetota > Planctomycetia > Pirellulales > Pirellulaceae > CAJQPP01. The sequence goes on along the minus strand of JBFILF010000661.1, from coordinate 1,348 downwards.
CACGAAACGTTCGATTGTTTGGTGATGGGAGCCGGTCCCGGCGGCTGTGCGACCGCCGCCCTGGTGGCGCAGCGGGGCTGGAAGACCGCGTTGATCGAGCGGAAAACGCTGCCTCAATTCAAAGTCGGCGAATCGTTGATGCCCGAAACGTACTGGGTTTTCGAGAAGCTTGGTGTGCTGGAGGAATTCCAGTCGATTGGTTTCACCCGGAAAAACGGGGTTCAGTTTGTAAATTCCGCCGACAAGGAAACCAAGCCTTTTATTTTCACGGATCACGACGACCGCGAGTGTGCGGTCACGTGGCACGTCGAACGTTCCAAGTTTGACGATTTGCTGTTCAACACCGCGCATAAATTGGGTGTGACTTGTTTGGATGACACACGTGTTCTTGACGTGCAATTCAAAGAAAACGGACAGCATTCGGTGATTGTTCAATCGCCAGGCAAAAAACAACGGACGTTGAAAACGAGAGTGGTCGTGGACGCGACGGGCCAGCAGACGTTTTTGGCCAACCGCATGGGATTAAAACAGATCGACCCCGATTTGAAGAAAGCCGCGATTTGGACTTATTTCAAAAACGCCGTGCGGAAAGGGGGCGACAACCCGGAAGTCACCTGCATCTTACACACCAATTCCAAAGACGCGTGGTTCTGGTACATCCCGCTCGGCAATGATACCGTCAGTGTGGGCGTGGTGGGCGACAATGATTTCCTGTTAAAGCGTCAAGCGTCTCCGGAAGATACCTTTCGCCAAGAGTGGGAAAACTGTCCGGGACTGCAGCGGCGTTTGCGCGATGCGACGCAAACCGGTCGATATCACGTCGCCAAAGAATTTTCCTACACGACAACCGAACATGCCGGCGACGGCTGGGTGCTGGTCGGCGATGCCTATGGGTTTATCGATCCGATTTATTCGTCGGGGGTATTCCTGGCGTTGAAGTCCGCTGATTTGGCCGCGCAAGCCATTTGTGACGGACTGCGACGAAACGATCTCTCAGCCGAACAGCTGGGCAACTGGACGTACGAGTTCGAAGCGGGCGTGCATTGGATTCGCAAACTCGTCCACGCCTTCTATACCAAAGATTTCAGCTTTGGCGAATTCATGCGGGAGCATCCCCAACACAAAGAAAACCTCACCAACTTGCTGATCGGTCGGGTGTTCGAAGGCAATCCCGGCTCAATGTTTGACGATCTCGATCCGTGGATCGAGCAGATCAAGCAGGATCAAATGTCTGAGGCGTGAACCACACGTCGTAAAAAACGCCAGCCCCTTGAGCCCGGCCGCGTTTCTCGCGAAGATTTCCCGGGTGATTGCCGACCGCTGATTGCCAATCAACGCCGCCTCAACC
>JBFILF010000660.1:0-1693 GCA_041599835.1 Pirellulaceae bacterium | reverse complement strand
GTGTGGTGATCACCGAGGTGATCGAGGAAATGCGAACCCTGTCGGACCAATGCGGCGGCCAAGTCATTTATCGCGGCCAGCAGTGCCCGGCCGTCAGGGCCGACGCCACGCAACTGGCCATCGCACTGAAGGCGTTGATTCAAAATGCTCTCGAGTCCCAACAGGAACCGGTGGCGGTCGAAATTGAACTGGTTGGTGGACCAGCCGACTCGGTAGCGGTGTTGCGTGTGATGGACGACGGACCCGGCATTTCAGCCGATCACATAGACCATCTGTTCGATCCGTTTTTTTCAGGTCGCGAGGCCGGCCGCGGTTTGGGGTTTGGGCTGTGCAAAGCCTGGCGAATTGCCGAACTTCACGGCGGCGAGTTGACGGCCCAGAATCGATCCCATCAAGGCGCCTTCTTTGAATTGCGTATCCCTTATGCTGAAGCTCCTTAATCCTGGTTAAACCGCGTCGCCGTCGGCGCGGTGGGAAATTGGCGCGAAACGTTGGGCGGTTCAAATGGACGACCACATATGGGGCTGGGCGAGTTTGATCCCGCCAGTATTGGCCATCGTGCTGGCCGTTGTCACCCGCCGCGTCTTGACGTCACTTTTTCTGGGCGTTCTGGTCGGCGCAGCCATGTTGGCGTGGCGCGAGTGTTTTCCTGACAATGGCAAGACAGTTCTGGCAGCCGGAAATGTGTGGGACTGGATCGTTCTGACCGCCAATTACGTCGCCGAACGATTCTTATGGCCGACGTTGAAAGATGAATGGAATCTGCGCGTCCTTCTGTTTGTCGTGCTGATGGGCGCCATGGTCGGCTTGATCCATCGCTGCGGCGGCATGCACGGCGTGGTCAACCTGCTGGCGCCGTTTGCCAAGTCACGGCGGAGCGGCCAGATGATGACGTGGGTGTTGGGCATGTTCGTGTTTTTTGACGACTACGCCAACACGCTGCTGCTGGGTCATACGATGCGGCCGGTCACCGATCGGCTGAAGATTTGTCGTGAGAAGCTGGCTTATCTGGTCGATTCCACGGCGGCGCCGGTGGCGGGATTGGCGATCATTTCAACATGGGTGGCTACTTTGATTTCCAATGTGCAAGACGGATTTGACGAAATCCAGGACAGCATGCCGCCGGAGACGATCATTGACAGTTTCTGGATTGTGGTGCAAACGATTCCTTATCGGTTTTACGTGATCTTTGCCATTCTGTTCGTGCCCATGGTTGCCTGGATGGGCCGTGACTTCGGGCCGATGTTGCGGGCCGAGCGGCGACGCCTTCAGGTGGACGGCGGCTCATCCAGCCGGCACGTGCAACATCCCATTGACGACTTTGACATTTCCGATATCAAACCGGAAAAGCGGCGATGGTACAACGCGGCGATGCCCGTGGGAACCATGGTCGGACTGTTGGTGCTGTTGTTGATTACCACCGGGCAGGCCGCCATCCGTTCAGAGGGCAGCGAGTGGACCTTGTACAACGTATTTGGCAAAGCCGATTCGTATTTGGCGTTGGTTTACGCATCGCTGGCGTCGTTAATCGTGGCGGTCTTGCTGCTCCGCGGGCAACGACTATTGAGTTCGCCGCAAGTCTATTCTGCCGCGGTTGAAGGCATCAAGAAAGTAATTCCGGCTTGCGGGATTCTGGTGCTGGCCTGGACGCTCAAACTCGTTACCGACAAGGATGCGTTAGGTACCGGCGCGT
>JBFILF010000659.1:0-1709 GCA_041599835.1 Pirellulaceae bacterium | reverse complement strand
ATAGTTTCGCCCAAATTGCATCGAGTCATGTCAAAACGCCTTACCGTTGTCGTTTCGCAAAGTCAAAGTCAGCATCCGGCCAAGCGACAGCTGGAAGAGGATATCGTCGCGGGTTTGCTATTGGAACGCGGCATCGACGTGACCGTGATTCCCAATCTTTATGATTTGAAAGCCGACAGCACGGGCATGTTGGCACTGCAAGGCATTTCGGGCGATCTGGTCGTATGCAGCTGGCTGTTCGAACGCGCCGCGCATTGGATTCTCGATCGCAATCAGATCTGCGGGCAAACCGGTACCACGTTGTTGAAAAACGAAGACGAGCAAGACGACCAGGAAGAAGAGGAAGAGCTGGGATCGGACGACAAGTCGCGAGTCATTGATCATCGCGACATTCCCAATCGCCATATTTATTGCCTGGATTTAAAGTCTTCCAGCGAGGCGTCGGCCTACATCGAAGAAATAAAACGGATTCACACCGAAACCAATGTGCAAGTAGTCAGTTTGGGTTCGCCGCAAACCGCGGAATCACCGATCGAGTCCCAGCGGCAACGCATGGCCCAGCCGACCAACACCACCAGCCTGGCAATCGATGGCAGTGGTTTGAGCGAGCCCAACGGTAACGGCCAGCCAGCGGCGGACGATGTTCAGGCGCTGCGAATCGAGGAATCTGTCGGGCGGCGCTGGTATCCGGTGATCGATTACAGTCGCTGTACCAACTGCCTGGAGTGCATCGACTTTTGTTTGTTCGGCGTTTATGGCGTTGACAAGATCGACACGATCCTGGTGGAACAACCGGACAATTGTCGCAAGGGTTGTCCCGCCTGCAGCCGCGTCTGCCCGGAAAACGCCATCATCTTTCCCCAGCACAAAACGCCTGCCATCGCCGGTTCGGCCGACGTGACGGCCAGCTTGAAGATCGACCTTTCGCAGCTGTTCGGGGCTCCCGACCAGGGCAAAACGGCTGAGCAAATTGCGGCCCAGGAACGCGACGAGCAGCTGATTCTCGCCGGCCGGGATGCCGTGGGAATGGGCGTCGGCATGCCGAAACGGCACGAGCGCAACTCCGCACACGCCGCGCAGCGCGACGAACTGGATGAGCTGGTGGACCAACTCGACGAACTTGACATCTAACCGGTATGCGGTGGCCCCCAACGGCACGACCCGGCAGCGAGTGGTAAACACGAGCCAACCCATCCCGCATGTGCCAGCGGGATAAGCCAATCGGCGGCCCAAATCCAACCTGCTTAACGGCCCGCCTGCGCGTTACTGCTTGCCGGCCGAATGCGGTCGATGATGTCAACGGCTTGCTCAAACTTTAAATCGAAACCGTTGTACTTAACGATGCCGTCTTGCCCAATAATCACCGTCCACGGCGTTCCATACGTGTCGTAGGATTTCGCCGTTTGCGATTCGCGTCCCGGCTCGCCGTCTTGACCGATCGGGATATCCACATTTTTGCTTTCAAACAATCGCTTGGCCATTTTCATCGTGTTGGCGGTATAGGCTCGAAACGCTGTCTGAATGGCGATGAATACAATGGAATCGTCGTCGGCAAAATGTTCTTTGACTTCTCGCAACACGGACAATCCTTCGCGTCGCGACGATTCGCAGCTGGACTGAAAGAAGAACAAGTAGACGATTTTGCCCTCGACATCACTGAGCTGAAGTGAGTCATTGCCTGCGGGCAGCCCGGCCCATTCGGTCACCGT
>JBFILF010000658.1:0-1784 GCA_041599835.1 Pirellulaceae bacterium | reverse complement strand
CCGTGCGGGCCCGGGGGCGATTGGACGGCGCGGCGGGCAACATCTACGCTTCGCCCGTGGCGGCCGATGGCAAGATATTTTTTACAACGACCGACGGAAAAATTGCCGTGGTCAAATCAGGCGGCGGATTGGAGGTGTCGGCCGTCAACGATTTGGCCGAACGATGTTATGCCACCCCCGCCATCAGCAATCACTGTATGTACGTGCGAACCGAACAGGCATTATATTGTTTTGGCCAGTGAAACATCGCGCTGTTGTCCATGTACTCCCGTAGCCACGCATTATCGGGATGTCCCAGTTATCCTCGGCACTCAATTTATGATGTAACAATTGGCAACCACAACGATCTAATGAATCTTGACAAAAAGGATGGATGAATATGAAGTTTTTGATCACTTGGCAAATGCATGAAGGCAAACTTCACGACACGCTCGCATTATTCTCCCAAATGACCGCGGAACAAGAACAATCACTGATGGGCGACCAGGTCAAACTGATTGGTCGATGGCACGACTTGGTCCGTGGCACGGGAGCAGCCGTTTTCGAATCCGAAAGTGCCGCGGCTTTGTCAGCGTATGCGATGAACTGGAACCAATTCATGGAGTTGGATATTGCGGTGGTCACCGACGACGAAGAGTCACGCGCGATTGGGCGCAGCCAATTGGAAGCAAATAACTAATTGCGGCGTTCGACGGTGCTCGTTGCCCGGTGCGCCGATCGCCAGCGATCCACGTTGCCATTGGCGAATCGAAAACCCGCATTTTGATGAAAACGGTGTTCTCTCGAAGGCAATTGGATCGCGCACGAAGAATTTCAAAACAACCGGCAGCTGGGGCAAGCAACGAACGTCCTATGCATTTTTCGAGGGAAGCCTAATTGCCAGAACCGGACATTCGGCGTTGCGGTGAACAGCCGTGGCGACGCTGCCGTACAGCAGCTTGCCCACGGCACCGCGACCATGCGTGCCCATGGCAATTAAATCCACCTGCAGCTCGTGGGCCACGTTGAGGATTTCCTTGGCGGGATGTCCATGCCGTACGACGTGCCTGCAACCGACGTTGGAGTCGAACGGCCGGATTTTTTGCAGATCCCGCAGACACGCTTCGCTTTCACTGTCAACGCCGGCCGCGAAGTATTCCGGAAAGACCACGTGCAGGTAGATAATCTCGGCTTGCGTAGAGGCGGCCAAAAACGTCGCGTAAAAATTGGCCGCGGTGCTAAAATCAGAATAGTCAATCGGGCACAGGATACGATCGAGTTTCATGGATTCCTGTTTAACCCTGAGACAATAAGCTACAAAGTTTGCGAAACGATGCATCCATTTCGCGAATGGCGCTCACAGGTATGTTATCACAAAAAAGTGGGGTCGTTGCGATCGCCGAACCGGCCGTGTGCGAATTCTGACCGGCCACGGTATGGGTGATCAGACGCCGCGGGATACGGAAGACCGTTGATGAATGTTGGCATTGTCGGCAGCGGGATTGCCGGTCTTACGGCCGGCTGGCTGCTTCACCGCGCTGGCCATCGCGTCACTCTGTTCGAGCGGCAACAAGTGGCCGGACTGGACGCCCATGCGACTCGATTTGAGCGTGGCGGGCAACCGCTGAGCGCCGATGTTCCGTCGCGAATGTTCAATCCACACTTATGGCCCAATCTGGTTCAGCTGTACCGGGAAATCGGCGTCGACAGCCAGCCGGTCGACTCGTCTCAGTCATATGGCCAGCTGGGTGGTTCAACCTACCTAAGTTTCGACTTGGGTTTTCGCCCGCGAAAATCGCACAATT
>JBFILF010000657.1:0-1798 GCA_041599835.1 Pirellulaceae bacterium | reverse complement strand
GGCTCCACGAACCCGGCGGAATTACCAATCGCAACGACGTTTTTGACCCAAGTCCGACGATGCACTCCCGCGCGAAACCGAATCACGCGTGGCTGTTCAACTTTGGGATTTTTCTCGCAGAATTCGGCGACCGCCTGATCGTCATCCAGGAACTTCGAACAGAAAACGTAACCGCGATTGACCAGTTCGTCGTGTTCGATCTGCCAGGCCCAGCCGGCGTCCATCGTTTCCGCCGTGGTGTATGGATGATAGGGATCGGCGTCGGTGCGCTGCCAGCCGCCCACCACGGCCCGATCGCAAAACAGTGCGTTGTGGAAATCGACGAACGGTTCCTTTAGCACTTTGCCCACCAACTCCGCGCGAAATCCGGAGCAATCGATGAACAATTCGCCCGAGATGGCCTGGCCGTTATCCAGGTGAAGTGCCGTCACACCGCTGTCGTCGGCGTCGACTCGCTCGACAATTGCGTCGATTTTCTGGATGCCCAGTTGATCCGCCAATTGTTCGAAGTAATCGACAAATTGCTTGTTTTCCAAGTGATAGGCAAAGTTCGGGTTGAACTTGGGCGTGCCATTGGGTCGGCGAAGGCAGACCTTGTCGAAATTCATCAGCGCCGAATTGAGGTCGGCGTATTCAAAATTGTCCTGGCAGAAATAACCCTTGGGCAGCGGCAGCCGCGGATGCAGCTGGGTCAGTTGTGGGCTAAACGTGTAATGGAAAAACGGACGCTGGCCCCACAGGTAGCGGATGCCGAGTTTGATGCTGGGCCGCACCGCCTGGTTGAATTCGCGCATTTCCAGGTTCAAGAAGCGGTGCAGAAACTGCACTACCGACGGGATCGTGCCTTCGCCGACGCCGATAACGCCCATTTTGGTCGAACGGACGATGACCAATTCGACTTGCGGCAGTTGCTGGGCGATGGCCACGCCGGCCAGAAAGCCGGCGCTACCGCCCCCCAGGACGACGATTTTTTGAATGGGCGTTTCGGTGGAACTCATAGGTCACCCTCCTCGTGGGAGGGTCGAGCGGAGCGAGGGGAGGGCAACCAACGACAGGCGTGACGGAGTGCTAACCATCGCGCAAAACCCTCCCCGCATCCGCCGCCGGCGGATTGCGACCCTCCCCCAGGGAGGGTGATTTGAATCGTTTGATGTGCGTTGATTTTAGTACTCGCAGCGGGAGGGGCTATTAATCCGTGGCAACGTTTTTCAATTCACTCGTTTTTTGCCGATGCAGCGACGGATCGACGGCTTGTGCCATTTTCTCGACATCAAGCCGCCCGTCAAAAAACTGATTGAGCTTTTCCGCGGCGGCCGCCGGGTCGGCGACGACGTTGCCGTAGACCATACGATAGGTTGGGATGCGGTTGCGTTTCAGCAAATCGGCACTGGCACGAACTTGTCGCGCGTAGATATCGCGCAACCGGTCTTCTGGAATATCCCCGCCGGATTGATCGTTGCGGCTCAGCATGGTTTTTTGCGAAGCTAACACTTCTTCGACGGCTCGATCCATGAAGATAATTCGGTATTTGAACTTCTTCGGCAGATACGGCAGCAGCTGCGCAACGACTTTAATCACTCGCCCTTGGGCATTGGCCACCCAAGCGTTGTTGGTTGCCAGTTGTTTGGCTTCGTCGATCTCAAAATATCCTTTGGGATTGTCGTCGTCCGCTTCGCGCTGGCCGTCAGACATTACCGGCAGTCCACCCGCCGCCAGCATTTGCATCATCATGGACGTGCCACTGCGCGGCAGACCGGTGACGACGGTGATGTATTCAGCGTCGCCGTTGGATTCGTCG
>JBFILF010000656.1:0-1825 GCA_041599835.1 Pirellulaceae bacterium | reverse complement strand
TGGCGATCGTCCAGCCGTACGGGATGGACAACACCATCACGCTGCACCAGGTCTTGCCGCCTCCCGGCCAACGCTCGGCGCTGGCGGACGAAGACATCTTGGCATATGAATCGGCGCTGAAAGCTTTTATTGACGGGGATTGGTTGGCGGCCTTTGAACAGTTGCACGACGTGCCGACCGAGGATCAGGCCAAAGATTTTCTGACAGTCTATATTGCCCAGCACAATCGCACGCCTCCGGACGACTGGCAGGGCTTTATCGCGTTGAAGCAAAAGTAGCCGTGCCAAGCTGGGCATCCGACGTGTTGATCTCCCGCGAGTCGCAGCAAAGCCGCCAGATGACAGACGGCGTCACACTGAACTCTCCGCAAGTACGACGACGACCAGAATTGACGCGACCGAACGATGCGAGTGTGTTATAACGGGAAAATGCGCAGTCTCGCGACGTTTTCGCGAATTTGGCGATCGGCACCGTGACAAAAACTCCTCACAGCGATGAACACGAATTAAAACAGGCGCTGGGCGTGGTTCCGGCAACGGCGCCGCCGTTGATCGAAGAAGATATTCAAATCGAAGTGGATTCGGATTCGCGCGATCGCCAAGACGACGATCAATTCCTGGCCCGATTTTTTGGTTTTTGTCTGTTCATGGTCGGCGTGATCACGCTGATTCCAGGCATCTATTATTTGATGGCGCTTTCCGGCGACTTTCAAACCCAAACGGTACCTCGCTGGGCGTACCTGGTTGCTTTTGCCAGCGCCGTTCATTTACTGTACGCACTTTATGTCTATCAAATCGCCGATTACAGTGCCTTGCAGGCGCTGTCGGCATTCCTGTTGTTGGTGACCTGTATCTACGGTTTTGTCGGTGTGGCGATTTTGCTGGACGAAAGTGGCCCAGTGGCCATGTTCCTGCAAATCCCGTCGAACTTAGTAACGCGCGCCGCGATCTGGAGTGGCATCATGTTCAGCATATCTGCGTTGTGTTGCTATGTGCTGGGCCGCGAGTCGTTGATTTGGCGCCGCAAGCAAAATCAAAAATCAATGGTCAATTGATCGTCACCGCGCATCAATCGTCAATCGACTTATGGCTGAGGCCTCGCAACATTCCACGTTGGTCCTGATCCCCACGGAATTGGAAAGGAAGCGCCTCGCTTCGCGGTTGGCCGAGCGGCGCTGGCATGTGGAGCTTTGTGGATTCGGCCCGATTGCCGCCGCCGCGGAGTCCGCTCGACTGATCGCCTGCCACGCGCCGGGTCGCGTGCTGCTGTTGGGCGTGGCTGGCAGCTATGACGGCCAGCAACTGCCGGTCGGCTCCGCCTGGCAATTTGAATCGGTGGCTTGCCACGGCGTTGGCGCCGGTCAAGGCGATGAATTTGTGAGCGCCCGCGAGTTGGGCATGGCCGCAGCTGGGGATGAAATGGTGGAACAATTTGATTTGACCGTCATGCCCGGACTGGCCACGAAACAGCAATTGTTGACGGTCTGCAGTGCGGCGGCCGAATCCGCCACGGTGCAGCAACGCAGGAACCGATACCCGTGCGCGGGCGCCGAGGATATGGAGTCGTTCGGCGTGGCCATGGCCTGTCAAAAATCTAACGTGCCACTGACGGTGGTCCGCGGCATTTCGAACTTGGCGGGCGACCGCGATAAACGGCATTGGAAAATCGATGCCGCGCTGGACGCCGTGTCCGCCCTGGCGGTCCAGCTGGAATAGCAGGTTTTGAACAGGAGGTCGCGGAGGCAAGGAGCGAACATAACCCCCGACCGTGAGGGAGGGTGGATGCGTTGCTCGCTCCCTGACGGTCGCGGCTCCGTTGAGATCAG
>JBFILF010000655.1:0-1877 GCA_041599835.1 Pirellulaceae bacterium | reverse complement strand
CGGGTGCAGCCCATGTTCTGTGAGACTGCAGGCAAGATTCACCGGCGGCGATCGACTGCGGAGGATTTTCCGGGGCAAAAGTAGTGACAAGACGACGCCCCCCTCCGGTGGCGTTTGTCAATCGAACTGACGCACGCGAATGTCGCACACGTCTTGAAGTTCCGAAATTCCAACACAAAGGCGAGCGAGTGGGTTTCCCGTCTTTCACTACAGGCGCGACCGGTTACACCGCAACAGCGGAATGCGTTAACAAAGCGCGAGCGGGTTCCGCCATTTCCGCCAAATTAAATGGCTGCGCGCAAGCTTGTATTTGATTCCACTTTTGCACAATGTCACCCGTATTGCAAATTTGAACGCTTGATCACAGTCGCCTACCTGCTAGGCTGATGAGTCGAATTCGGGAGTGAGTCATGAGTGTAGCTGAATGGTTTAAGCGCCGATTCTCCAAGGCCCCCACGGCCATGTCGCTGTACAAGGCCGGGATGGAGAAGGCTCAACAACAGGACAATGACGGCGCCATCAGTAACTACAGCAAGGCGATCGAGTTGGCCGATTGTCCCGTCGATGTCAAAGCGATGGCGTTGTACAACCGTGCTGTGGTTCTGGCCGCAAACAAGGAGATCGACCAGGCCATCGACGACTTGAATGCAGTCCTCAAAATGAATGGCGCATCGGTCAAAGTTCAAAAGGCCGCTTCGCAAAAGCTAGACAAGATCCGCCGCCGTTCGGGCAAGATTGATTAGTCACGCGAGCAGCCGCGCGGGCATCGGCGATTCACATTTACCTCGGGCTTCTGCGCTGTGAATTCGTCCAGCGCGATCACAAGCCGCGTATTCCCCGTGGTTGCTGATACAGCATTTGTATTTCGTTGCCCGTTAACGCGCGTCGAAAGATGGCCAAATCATCCATGTCGCCGATGTAATTGAGTCCGATCATGATGGCCGGTTCCGCGGTGTCGGCGGGTTGGTCCTGATTCCACGTAAATCGAAAATTGCCCTGCACTTTGCCCGCCAATTGGCCGTTTAGATAAAGCGCGGCGGTGCCCGGCTTTTCGTTTCTGCCGTTAACATTCTCAAACGTAAACGCCACATGCGTCCACTGGTCATTGGCGAACGGCGGCCGATCAACGACGACTAACGGTCTTTGCTCAGCGGGTATGTCGTCATACTCGAGGTTTTCCGGATTCCATATTTTGAAATCGGAAAATACGCCAAGCCGCATGGCTCGCGGTAGTTCCTTATCAAAATCGAGCCACATCGCACCATCGTTCCATTTTCGCTGCGTCATCTGGATCGGATCGCAAAAGCCGGGTTCCAGGTCTTTATCGGGATCCAGTTTCAACCACACGGAAACTGTTCCTGACCAGTTCGGGCGCGGGTAAAAATCATTGGGCACCGCTTTGTAGAACAACACTTGTGTCGTTTTCGCGGCAAAACGCAGGCAATCACCAAATTTTCCTTCAGCCCTGGCAATCGTGACTTGATCACAATGGTTGCCCTGCCGGATTTGTTTTCGCTCGATCGAGTCGGCCGTGAATATCCAGCCGCCGTCGTCGTCACCGAAAAGATTGGCATCTGTTGTGTCGTCAAACGTTGCATGAAAAATCAGTTCGCTGGCAAGCGCCGATCGATCCTGGGCCTCCAGCGGAATTGAACCGGCAACGGCGCCGACGACTGCGATGATTGCGATGATTGCAAATCGACTTCGAATCATTGATAGATGCCTCAACCCGATTTATCGTGGGCGCCAAAAAATTTCGGACTTCCGTTTCCCGGGCACCAGTCCTTGTGACCTCAATGATGATATGATGCAGGCTTTCCGCCAACCAGTGTTCCAATAACAGGCTGACCCACTATGGCCATCAATGGTTATCTAGG
>JBFILF010000654.1:0-1891 GCA_041599835.1 Pirellulaceae bacterium | reverse complement strand
GCCAACGTCGCCAGGCGACAATGCGACAGCATGCAGAAAAACATCGGCGATTGCGGTGCGCTGGACCCGCTGGCCCACTTCTTCCATTGTCCTGGTGATCGACTGGTCTCGTGCCGGAAAGACCATGTGGCCCAGCGACGTCACGCCGCCCGCCAGCGCCGCCATCGATCCGGAAACAAAATCGTCGACCCAGGGCTTGGACAGATGGACGTGCGGATCGACGCCGCCCGGCGTAATCAATTTTCCGCCTGCGTCGATAACCGTGGCGGACGGCGTGTGGGGCCGTAACTCGTCGCCGATTTCGACGATTCGCTCACCCTTGATGCGCAAATCGCCGGTCCGCGTTGCCGCGGCGGTAACCATCGTGCCATTGACTACCAGAACCTCAGCGTTTGTGAGGTGTCTGTCTGAATCCGCGCGGCAACCGGTCCAGCCGGACATTGCCAACCCGGTGGCCGCCATCAATTTGGTGGCTTGCCGGCGGTCAATTGTTTTACGATGAGTTCGATCGGCACATGGATTCATCTCGGCGGTTTCCATTCACTTGAGACGACGTACTCGACTGATGCTACAAAACTGAGAAACTTCAGCCAAGGCAACCTGGACAGATTGTCTTGGCGGCATTGCCGAATTGCCGCGTGTTACGACTTAATCCACGGTGACAGCCACCATGTTTACGATCGACGGTTCTTACGGCGAAGGCGGCGGACAGATCCTGCGCACAGCCATGGGTTTGGCGGCAATCGCCGGCAAACCGGTGGTCATAAACAATATCCGCGCCGGCCGCCGCAAACCGGGATTACAGCGGCAACACCTGTGCGTCGTTCAGGCTGTCCGTCGCGTTTGCGACGGCACGCTGACCGGTGATTCCCTGGGCTCGGGCGAGATACTGTTTGAACCAGGAATCACCCGAGGTGGCGATTTCGACTTTGAGATTGGATCGGCCGGCAGCGTGACCCTGGTTGCACAATCAGTGCTGATTCCGCTTTTGCGTTGTCGCGACCATTGCCGGATTCGCGTCCGGGGCGGCACCCATAATCCCCATGCGCCACCTTACGATTTTTTTGAGCGAGTTTATTTGCCGTGCCTGCGGCGGATGGGCCTTGAAATTCAATCCGGATTGCTACAGCACGGTTTGTATCCGAAAGGTGGCGGCGAAATTGAATTTTCATTGTCCCCGCCGTCCCATTTAATCGGATTCGATTACCGGCAGCGCGGAAAGTTGAAATCGGCCAGCGTCTGGGCCATGGTGGCTCGATTGCCGAAACACATCGCGGTTCGCGAAGTTGACTTGATTCGTCGCCGCAGCCAATGGCCGAATTGTGAAACTCACGTGGTTGAAATCGAAAATGACACGGGCCCGGGAAACGTCGTATTAATTGAATTGGAGTTCGAGGACTGTCGCGAAATCGTCGTCGAATTCGGCGAACGCGGCGTAAGGGCCGAACAAGTAGCGGCGCGGGCCCTTCGCCAAGCCAAGATGTTTATCCAGAATGACGTGCCAGTCGGCGAGCACCTGGCCGACCAACTGTTGTTGCCGGCCGCCATTGCCGCCGAATTTTTTGGTGAAACCAGCCGATTTGTGACCGGCAAATTGTCTTTGCACGCCACCACGCATATTTGGCTGTTGGAACAATTGCTGGACGTACGTGTGGAACTTCAGTCGTTTGACGACACCGACCGGTGGCAGGTCACGGTCCGGACCAGCCAGAACCAGTGATAATATCATCAACCAGTGGCACGGATGCGATGGCTACGCCTCTTGTCTGCTGGACTCGCGCGTGACGGATGGCATTGCTCAGACCTTACAGGCGTGGGGGTCACACCGTGCGAAATGTTCCTGTTCCTGGGGCGTGACCTCCGCACCCAAACGAAGCACTTGCTGGTCCTT
>JBFILF010000653.1:0-1938 GCA_041599835.1 Pirellulaceae bacterium | reverse complement strand
GCAACCTGACGGAAAGAGATCGGTGAGTGTGGGGGCTCGAGTCACCGCAAGGCCGATGACCAAATCCCGTTAACCAGCCGCCCGGTGACAACGAAAAACCGTGATCGGCGCGCGGGCCAACCTGCTGAGCCTAACTATCCGCCGTGCTAGTCGCAATGAAATGTTGGGGAAGATTCGCTTTGTTTTCTTCTTTTAGTTGGCATTTCTTCTTTAATTTGTTGTTTCTCGATATGAGGCGCGTCCATTGACACACGCGTCCCATTAGGAAAAGCGTCAAATAGCCTGCAGTTTTGAAGGTGACTGAAACAGCGTTTCGTTAAACTGTTTCATTAACAAAGCTGTCACCGTGTCCTCCACTTTCCACAGCGAAGCGACAATTGCGTTTACGCCCGCACGGTCCAAAGCGACCCGCAATCGTGGCTGGCTCGCCAGCGAATGGGGCCCGGCATCCACTTTTACGATCGGGTATGACCTTCTCAGTGCGACGTGCCAAATCGGCTACTTTTCGTCCAGCGTGATCACCGGGTCGAACGGTTTGTCGGGCGATTTGAGACAATCGATGGCCCGTCCGGCTAACAAAATGCTCGGATGATCTGTGGTGCCATCATCTTGCTTGCTCAGCAACGGTTGGATGGTCTGGCAGGCGTCGGCCCACTCCTCCCTTTCAAACAAGTCCAGCGACTTTTCGTAAACGTGCCGCCGTTGACTCCAGCTGCCGGAGGGATCGTCACCATGCAGTTCATAAATGGATACCGGTTCGTTAACACCGACCACGCGAATTTGCGGCAGCCGCCGCGTCAAGAACTCGTCACCGATCAAATGTTTGGTTGAATCGGTAATCAGAATGGGTACGCCCAGATATTTGGTCGCCGCTTCGACGCGACTGGCCAAATTGACGGCGTGACCCGACGCGCCGTACTTGAATTTGTATTGGGTTCCCGTGTTGCCGACCAGGGCCGGGCCTGTGTTGACGCCCACCCCCACTCTCAGGGCACCTCCAGTTCGCTCAGCCCATCGATGGCTTACATCAGGTAAATCGGAGAGCATTCGCAGCGCGCTCAGCGCTGCCAGTTTCGCATGATCGGGCTGGTCGGTGGGCGCGTTCCAAATGGCCAAGATTGAATCGCCCGCGTAATCAACGATGACCCCTTCGTTTTGTCGAATCGCTTCGCTCCAGCACTCCAGGACATCCGTGATCACGTGACAGGTATCGCGCGGCGACAGGCCGGTAGCCATTTTGGAAAAACTGCGAAGATCGGCGACAAGGATGGTAATATCGCGTTCGCGGCCTTCTAGCAAACTGGCGTCTTTTTCAATTTCCCGCGCCAGCCGCGGCGTAAAAAACTGGTCGAACTTGGTTCGCAAACGGGTTGCCGCGGCTTGCTGCTCCATCCGCGCGATGCCGAGACTCAATACGCTGGCCAGTGTCTGTAATAACTGGGCATGCACTGGGGAGATTTCGCAGATTCCGGTGGTGCCGCCGGTGATCTTGCGAAATCCGTATACGGCGCCGACCACTTGCTTTCCGTCGGCGTCAAAAATCGGTGAGGCGGCCGCCAGTCCATTATCGGTCAGCAAACTGGCCAGCTCGTCGGCCGGCTGGTAATAGGTGCGGCGTTCACGCACGACTTCGCGCAGAATCGATCGGCTAAATGTCGGCTCGGAACCGTTGGATCGCGCACCGCGTCCGCGGACGATCCAATCATCATTTTCCAGAGAGAGCACCAGGGCTTCATCAAAGCCAATCAGGTTGACGGCCGCCACAGCGGCTTGCTGGTAGAAATCGTCGGCGCCGGCGGCAGCCCGTTGCACCGAGATGAGTGTTTCAAACCAGCGCGTGATTTTTTCCAATGACGGCGTTTCGTCCTCGTCAAACCCGA
Organism: Pirellulaceae bacterium; assembly: GCA_041599835.1. Taxonomy (GTDB): domain Bacteria; phylum Planctomycetota; class Planctomycetia; order Pirellulales; family Pirellulaceae; genus CAJQPP01. Next base: position 58 of record JBFILF010000653.1, on the reverse strand, counting down.
CCGTTAGAGCGTGCTTGGGCAAATTGCCGATCGGGGCAGCGACCGTGGAAAACCTCTG
>JBFILF010000652.1:0-2058 GCA_041599835.1 Pirellulaceae bacterium | reverse complement strand
GTTTTGCATTCCTCGGATTCGCGAACTGCTGGAAAACGGCCAGCGCGAGAGGGCGCTTCGATTGGCCCGTCGCTGTATCCATCAAATTGAACGCCAAACCAATAATTGCCTGGATGACATGTCTCATTTATGCCGGCGCTGCGTGCATCGCTTGTTGGAATTGGGCGCGCCAGAACTGGCTGAGCGGTTCCGTCACAATTGTCATGAGGCAGCGGGAGTGGTCCGCGAGTCGGCACGACGCGCGATCCAAGCCATCCGAGATTTGTTCGACGAACCGTAGATCGTCGCCGCATTAAACCAATTGTTGAGGGTGATACCCATTCACAAATAATCAGACAATTAATGATCAACAGGCTGGGCCGGGTATCCGGTCCGGTCTTTTTGTCGTTTACCACTGATACAACGGCCAGGCCACAATTAGGCCAATACCGGGGGAAATCGCCGGCCCGTTGGATACGAAATCAGTCGCGGTGCGTTTGGTTGATGTCAATCTCACGAATCGGTCAGCGGACGGGAGCTGCGTTTTGGGCTTGCCCTTTGACGAAAGACAACTTGTTCAACAACTGGTCGCGCGCCAACCAGCGGCCTGGAGCCGTTTTGTGTCCCGCTACCAGGGGCTGATTGCCAATTGCGTTCGCCATACGGCTCGTCAATGTCAATTTGAATTGAATGCCGTCGAAATTGAAGATGTTTGTGCCGAGGTGTTTGCCAGTTTGATCGTCAATGACTTTCGCAGTCTGCGACAGTTCCGTGGCCAATGCCGCATCTCGACCTGGTTGGTGGTCATTGCGCGTCGCGTGTGTCTGGGCCAGCTGTCGCGAATGCGGCGGGTTCATCACTCGACGCAACGCAACGACGCCACCATGGTGACGCAGCAACATGATTTGTTGTCTCAGTTGATTCGAGAAGAACAGCATGAAAACATTCGCACATCCGTTCAACAGCTGAACAAGAACGATCAATTGTTGCTGGAGCTGTATTTTCGGCAGCAGTTGAGTTACGCCGAAATTGGCGAGCAAGCCGGAATCTCACCCAATTCAGTGGGACCCAAGCTCGGCCGGGCCATCGTGCGGCTCCGCAAACTCGTGAGGCGCGTATGAGCAACCGAAATGAAACCATGTTAACGCTGCTGCTGAAACTCAGTGCGGGCCTGTTGGATGAGCCGCGCGCCGGCAGGGTGCGTCAGCGGATCGACACGGATCCGCGGTGGCAAAAGCGGTGGCAGCGGTTGCGGCAGTACGGATTTGATTGCGAAGCTTCGATGGACGCGGCGCGGCGGTTGACCGTCGACCCGCAATTGATCAGCGAGTTCATTGACCAGCGTCTGCCGCCAAAAGCCGCCCGGCGACTGGAACATGAGGCCTGGCAAAACGCCGAACTACTGCGTGAAATTGCCATTACATTTCAATTGGCCCATTTGGCAGAGACGACCTCGCCCGACGCCCACCTCGATCAACCGGCTCTGCCGCATCGCGTCGTCGGTATGCTTACGCCAACATCCTTCAACGGCCATACAGAGTCTAGCCTGCCCGCCGGCTCTGGTTATGACTCCGCCGAACGGCCGATCACGCCGCCGCCGATTGCCGATCGCCAACAGGCGGCGGCAACATTGCCGGGCAAATCCACGCGCGCCATCGCCCCGTGGTTGCTGGCGGTGGCGGCCGGCCTTTTGTTGTTGTCAACCGCAGCCGTGGTGATTGCCACCGCGACATTTGGATTCGGGCCGAACGATCGCCAAGCGCGAGAAGTCCTGCCCGAAAACACTCAGCCGCCCAGCGACATTGACCAACCGCCTCGCGAACCGGTTCCGGCGCTGGCCAATCAATCAACGCCACCGATTCCGGAAGACATTTCTGAACCGGAAGGCATCCGATTTCAATGGCCTTTCCTTGATCCACTGGTTGACGACGATTCGTCGCCCGAAGCGCCCTTGGATGCCCCGTCCATCGAAATCGAAACGGCTGATTCGGCGCGCGACCGACCGAATTCTTTGCAGCCTGCCAACCGTGAAGTTTATCGGCCGATCCGGCCCGATTGGAATCGATTCGAAGGCGCCAT
>JBFILF010000651.1:0-2072 GCA_041599835.1 Pirellulaceae bacterium | reverse complement strand
TTGGTTTAATGCGGCGACGATCTACGGTTCGTCGAACAAATCTCGGATGGCATGGATCGCGCGTCGTGCCGACTCGCGGACCACTCCCGCTGCCACATGACAATTGTGACGGAACCGCTCAGCCAGTTCCGGCGCGCCCAATTCCAGCAAGCGATGCACGCAGCGCCGGCATAAATGAGACATGTCATCCAGGCAATTATGGGTTTGGCGTTCAATTTGATGGATACAGCGACGGGCCAATCGAAGCGCCCTCTCGCGCTGGCCGTTTTCCAGCAGTTCGCGAATCCGAGGAATGCAAAACTCGGCGACGTGGTGATTCGCCGCCACGCATTCCCGGGTAAGCTTTTCAAGTTCGTGTTGGCAGGCGCGAAATACCTCTCCGGCACTTCCTTGGGCCTGCACTTGATTGGTGGTGAATAGACTGAAGACCAGCAGCGCCAAACTGCCAGACAGGATCGATCTGCGAAACATATCCATAGACCTCATTCAGAGTAGCTCGTTAGTTATCGATTTGGCTGATCAGCGCACAAGACAGCCGTCTGGTTTGACGACCATCAAATCATTTAGTGGGGTGGCGACCCCAATTCGTACACTTGTTTCCAGAATTTCCTGGGAAAAGCAACAATTGAACGAATTGGCCAGCCGTATCATCGGTCAACCGAATCCGAGTCGCCGCCGGTTAACGCGTTATCGGCCTCGTCGTCGGCCGCTGTACCAGCGCCCCGCTCGCCATTCTTTCGTTCCGCCTCTGCCATCTTCAAGAACGCTACAAAGACCAGGCTGCCCAGGATCAGCGAACCGTACCACACGGCGTGCGGGTTCCATTGGTAAACCCACATCCCTCCCAGGGGCCCGATTACCGCTGCCACGGAAAACGCCGTCACGAACAGACCCATATATGCACCGCGGTTGTGTTCGGTACTGCGCTGCGCAACATAAGCTGCGCCCAACGGCATCGCCAACATCTCTCCAATCGTCCAGACCACCACGGTAAACAGAACGTAAGTAAATCCGATGCCCAGCGACGTGCCCACCGCTAACGGTAACACTCCGAATCCGACACAGCTTAAGAATTGCCCCCAGGCGACCACTCGTAACAAAGCGAACCGCTTCACGTAGTTCACCAATACCAATTCGAACAACACGATCAACACGGTGTTCACCGCGAACAACAGTCCAATGTGCCACTCCTGCATCTGGTAGAACTCGGCCAGGTACAACGGAAACGTGGCCATAATCTGAAAAAACACAATGGACGCCAGAATGGTTAGCACGGCAAACACCAAAAACCGCCCGTCGCGCCACGGCGATCGCGCCGTGGTCAATGAGCTGCTCGTCACCGGGCTAATCGGGCGCAACTGCAATCCGAAAACCATCAATAGACAAATCAGGGCTGCCAACTCGCCACCGGCGTTGACATAAAACAAAAGCGAGAAATCGATCGATGCCAGTCCGCCGCCCACGGCGGGGCCGACAGTCAGTCCCAAATTGATAGCTAGACGATTAACCGCCAAAGCTTTGGCGTGTTGATCGGGATGGTCGCAAAATTCGACCGTGGCCGTGACGCTGGCTGGCCGCATGCTTTCAGCGGTGACGCTCAAGTAAAACAAACAGGCCAAGGCCGACGCAAACGATTGCACCTGACTCAGCAACAAAAACCCCACTGTGGCCAGCGCCAACGATAAGGCTTGGGTCGGAATGGCACCAAACCGCTGAGTCAGGTAACCGCCCAGCAGTCCGGCAATGATGCCCCCGATCCCGTAACCGCCCAACAGCCACCCGATCTGGGCTGGCGAAAATCCCAGTTCTTTGGTGAAGTACAACGACAAAAATGGGATCACCATCGTGCCGGCGCGCGCCACCAGCAGCACCAGGGAAATCAGCCAAACCTTGGGCGGTAACCCGCCGTACGCTTCGCGATACGTGTCAATCAGACGCTGAATCATGAACGAATGTTAGCCGTCGAATAACCCGGTGGCACCCAGTCTGTCGCTCCACGGCGAAATCAAGGTCAACGATCCATGATGGGTTCATCCGGCTTCTGCTCAATTCGTCGACCGGCGGGTGGCCAC
>JBFILF010000650.1:0-2090 GCA_041599835.1 Pirellulaceae bacterium | reverse complement strand
GGCCACAATGTGACCGTGGCCGAGAATGGCATTGAAGCTTTGTTGAAACTGGAACAAGATTCGTTTGACGCGGTATTCATGGACGTGGAAATGCCGGAAATGGATGGCTTGGAGGCGACGCGCAAGATCCGCGAATCAGAAACCGACGGCAGCGGGATCCCGATCATTGCCATGACCGCTCACGCCCTGCCGGAAATTCACCGCAAATGCCTGGACGCCGGCATGAACGATTACATCACCAAGCCGCTGGAGCCCGATCGCCTCCGCGCCGTGTTGCGCGACATCCACCAACAACGCTGATGGTCGCCACGCTGGGCGACTTTGTGCGCGATAACGCACCCCGCAGTGTGCTGTGCGTCCTCGCCACCTCATCAAGCATTCCGGTGCAAACCGGTGGGAGACGAGCTTTCTCGGGGTGTCGGCCCTGCCTGCTGTGGCACCGCGGCCATGCAATGAATCTTATGGCGTTGGGCGCGCGAATTGCCAACGACATGGGCGTGGAGAATCGGCAATCGATGGGCTGCCAGTCTGACCGCAACCAATGATGCAGTATCTGATTTCCGCATGAGAGATGCCATGAAACTCGAGCAAATTGCTAACAAGATAGTTTCGGTCGTCAACGCCAATGACTCGGTTAACTTGGCGATCCGACACATGTGGCAATTCAATATTCGTCACCTCCCCGTTGTCCGTGAAAACGTTCCCGTTGGCATGGTTTCGGAACGTGACGTTCTTTTTCATGTTTGCTGGCTTGACCACACGACTTGGGCCAAGGGACAAGTGCCCGCCACTGGGACATCGCGCGTCGACCATATCATGACGAGACCCGTCGTGGCACTTGCGCCGGACGATCCGATTGAGAAGGCGGCACGCGTGATGGTCAATAAGAAGATCAGCTCATTGGCCGTCGTGGTGCACGATCATATCGTCGGGATTGTCACGGAGACTGACTTCTTGCGATGTTACAACGACGAGAATTCGCCGGTGCCCAGTCAGAATTTTCGACGACGCCGTGTTGAGGAATTCATGTCGCCACACGTATTTTCCGCACGTCCTGATGACGCAGCCCTCACGGCGATTCGATTAATGCGCGACAAGCAGGTTCGTCATTTGGCAGTGATCGACGATGATGGACTGGTCGGGATCATATCGGATCGAGATGTGCTGCGAGGTAATCCGCGGGCAGTGAGCAAACAGGCGATTTCGGCAAGTCAACTTCGCGTCTCACCCCAGGTTTTAGTTGACGGCATCATGACCAAACAGCCCCAAGTTGTTGCCAAAACAGACACTCTGGCGCAAGCTGCCAGCATCATGGTTCAACACAAGATTGGTGCTTTGCCGGTTCTGGACAACGGAAAATTGTCCGGGATCATTACTGAGACCGATTTGCTTACGGCGTTCGTTGCTGACTGCAAATAATCTCCGTCCGGCGCACGCGAGCCATGGTGCAGTCGATGTCATGTCGTGCGTCCCCGCCTCAGTTGCGCTGGCCCTAGCCGCTCGTGCACGGCCATCCGTCCGCCCAGCGAAAGTGTCGTTCCCGCCTCTTTCCGATTTCCCAAAACATCGTCACCATAAGCTGTTACCATAGTCTGCGAATGTCTCGCCTGGATGGAGATGTCAGATGATCGATAGGCGAATCTGCAACAACTCAGGTAACAATCCGCGACTATGAATGAGCGGCAATCGATCGATGGACAGGTCGATATGAAAATGAAACATTTGAGAGATTTGAGGTCGTTGTGTGTTGGGGAGGTTGTTCAGTGACGAAGCGATTCGTTAGTTGTCTGTGGCCATTGGTTTCGTTGTTATTTAGCAGTCATGTGCTGGCTGATACGCCGCCGGAAATTCATCTGCGAGCGGTGCTCGATGAGTCTGGGCATTTCATCAATATTTTTAGCGGGGATTGGGAAAACCCGATCCTGACCCAAGCCGCCAAACCGGACTTTCGGCCGTATATCCACCCGATTGTTGCTCCCGATGGAAAAGGGATTTTGACGCAATTGAGTCCAGGGCATCACCAACATCAGACGGGACTGTTTTGGGGATTTACGCGGCTCAACGGACGAGATTATTTCCATCATCCAGAG
>JBFILF010000649.1:0-2090 GCA_041599835.1 Pirellulaceae bacterium | reverse complement strand
GTGCGAGATTTGGGCAGCTCCAGCGGCACCAAAATCAACGGTCAAGACATCGACCAGGCGGAAATACACGTGGGGACGATTTTTCGAATCGGCAACAGCTTGCTGCGGCTCGATCAACCCAAATTGGCGGGCATGGACACCAAGGCCGGTACGGAAGGGGGCGGGGAATTGACCGTCGCCCGCCCGCTGGAAGAACTGGTCGGCACCGTGTTGGGCCGTTACGAAATTCGATCCATCATTGGACCGGGCGTCACCGGCGTCGTCTTTCTCGCCCACGACCAGGAAAAAGACCGGGATGCCGCCGTCAAGGTGCTGACGCCGCAATTCTCGCGATCCGATGAGCAACGGCACCGATTCGTCCGCGCGATGAAAACCATGATGCCCATCCGCGACCCCTACATCGTGCGGCTGTACAACGCCGGGATCAGCGGTCCGTACTGTTGGGCGGCCATGGAATTTATCGACGGCGAGAACCTCAACCAGCTGATCGAACGGATTGGCATTGAACACATGTTGGATTGGAAACAAGTTTGGCGGGTGGCTATGAACATCGGGCACGCGCTGCAAACTGGATTCGAGCACAAGATCATCCACCGCAACGTGACTCCGACCAACATATTGCGGCGGTCCAGTGACAAAGCCTGTTTGCTGGGAGATTTCATGTTGGCCAAGGCCTTGGAGGGCGAAGAAGCGGTTGAGTTGACGGTGCCGGGCCAAATTGTGGGCGACGTCCCCTACATGGCGCCGGAGCGCACGCTGCCTGACGCGGACGTGGACACTCGATCGGATATTTACGGTTTAGGCGCTACGTGCTACGCGCTGTTGACCGGCCATCCGCCCGCCGTCGGCAAGTCGTTGCCGGAATTGATCGATCGTGTTCGCAACCAACAGCCAGCGCCGCCCAAAACTTTTCAATTGTCTGTCGATGACATGTTCCAGGACGTTGTGATGAAAATGATTGACAAAGAGCCTGCACGACGGTTCCAGACGCCCACCGAACTGACGTCTGAACTGCAACGCATTGGAAAATTCAACAATCTGCAAACTGCCTGATCGGGATGTGGGGCAAAATGAACGGTATGGGTTTCTTTCGACTGTGGAATCGCTTAGATTCAGTTGAAAGCCAAGCTGATTTGGGCCACCGATGGCGGCCTTGCCGTTGAATTATGGAAATTGACATCTACCAAACGTGTCCCTGCCATACAGAAAAGAAAATTAAATTCTGCTGCGGCAAGGACATCGTGTCGGATCTCAACAAGATCCTCACGCTGAGCAAAAGCCGCCAGGCCATCGCCGCCTTGGAAAATCTTGATCGGGCAATCAGTAAACTCGGTCCCCGCGATTGTTTGCTCACGATTAAGACTCATCTGCTGATCACGTTGCATGAATATGATCGGGCACGAGAAGTCAACGAGCAATTCCAAGCCGCCCATCCCAATCACCCGGTCGGCCATCAGCATCGTGCCATGTTGCTGGCGGCCGAAGGTGATGCGACGGCGGCCATCGAGGCGCTGCAGGACGCGTTGGATGCGGTGACCGAACATCAGGTGCCGGTCTCCATGTCGAACGCCTTTCGAGTCGTCGGTATGCTGTTGATGTCGACTGGCGATATCATGGCCTGCCGCGCCCACTTGACGTTTGCCATGCGATTGCGGGGCGCCGAGGACGAAATTGCTTCGCGTTTGCTGGCACAAATCACCCGCTCGCCAGAGGTGCCGCTGCAACTCAAACACGATTACGCGCCGACGCTGGTGGAAACGGATGAGGCCTGGTCCAAGCGTCTGAACAACGCGATTCGCTATGCGGCCCGTGGCCAATGGCGGCAAGCCGCGCAACGTGCCGAGGCTTTGGAAGCCGAGTTTCCCGACGCGGCGCCGGTGGTGCAGGCCGTGGCCGCCTGGAACGCCACCCTGAGTCATCAGCAAAAGGCCTGCGAGGCGTTTGGCCGTCTGGCGGCGCTGCCGTCGCTGGCATATGGCGAACGTGTCGATGCCGAATCGTTGAAATTGATCCTCGATCAACAACCGCTGACCGAACCGCTGGATTTGCTGCGGGTGACGTTCGACGTGGACGACGCCCAGGGATTGGCG
>JBFILF010000648.1:0-2120 GCA_041599835.1 Pirellulaceae bacterium | reverse complement strand
CGGCACGTTTACGAAAAGTCGCTGGACTTGTTTGAAAGGGAGGAGTGGGCCGACGCCTGCCAGACTATCCAACCATTGCTGAGCAAGCAAGATGATGGCAGCACAGATCATCCGAGCATTTTGTTGGCCGGACGGGCCATCGATTGTCTCAAATCGCCCGACAAACCGTTCGACCCGGTGATCACGCTGGACGAAAAGTAAAATTGCCGGCGCGTCGCATATACGACGATATGATCGCCGCGGACGCGGGAACGCCTAATCTGATTGCGGCTTGATCGATGCCAGGGCAACTTGCACCTCTTGATCGTCGCCCAAGGACTGCAGCCCGCCGCGGGTCAAGTGCTGCTTGATCCGCATGTATTGGTTGTTGCCATTTTCGATCGACTGAATTAGCGCTGATTTGGCGGCGTCCGTTTTGCCACGAACGCATTGGGCGATGGCGTACGTCAGCAGCGGTCGCCGATCCAGGTTACGCCAGTTTATATCCCCGTCATTGGTCAACAGACGAACGGCCAGCTGGGCCTCGCGGTCGACTCGACCATCCCTTACCACGTCGCCATCGACATGCAGCAACACCGAGCGCAGCATGTGGCAGGTAGCCAATGTGCTTTTTCGGTTTTGGTGATCGACGGACTCCAATTGCTGAATCACCTCATCCAGCAGCAATTCAGGTGAATCATCCGGCAGTCGAATGATGTCCAACAGATCCAACTCGACCAATAAATTCAACGTGCCGGCATAGTCGCGAATGAACCGCTGATCCCCCACGATCGCCAGGTTGTGCTGCAGCTCTCTGGCGCGGGCCATTCGCTGCTGGATCGTATCGCGATATTCCACCAATGAGCAACCGGCGACCAGCGCCATACGGCCAAAATTGGTCAAACCGCGCGCGTACTGAAAAGCGTGTTCAGCATTCGTGGGATCGCTTTCGTGCAGCCGTTGGCGATGCGCCAGCGATTCGTCATAACTTTCCTTGGCCCCGGTCATTTCGTCCAGTAACACTTCCACGTCACCCACGTAACCATATCCGCGTGCCAGGTCCCGCACGGCGAGGACCTGATCAGGATTCAGTTGGATGGCCGCGTCGCTCCCCAACTGCGTCACCAATTTTTTGCGAAGCTCGATGCTTTGGTAATATTGTGACTTGGATTCTTCGTACATGTCGGTGGTAGCCCGCTGCACGTACGACTCACCCAGCAGGTGAAAGGCCTCGGCTTTAATCCGCTTTGCTTCGAAGGGCGCCGGTTCGGGAACTTGTGCCAGTATTTCGATGGCGCGTATCAAATCCTCGATCGCCAACTGCAATTCCGGCTTGTCGGTGCTGGTCGATTCGGCGGCGATCTGCTTTAGTAAACGACCTTGCGTCACCAGATTGCGAGCAATCGGAATCTGGTGTTCGCGAAGACTGGAATCATAGTGTTCAGCTGCTTTTTGATAAAAATTTAGTGCACTGGTGCGGAAAGCGGATTCACTCTGGATGTTGAAGTTGAAAAATGCAATCGCGCCGCGAATTTCATTGATCCGGGCCAGCCGCAGGGCGGACGCGCGGTCTTGGTATTCCAACAGATAATCGTCGGCGAAACGCAACATGTCGTCTGCCAGCGGAATAAATTGTTCGACTTTTTCGGTTTCGTCATTGGCCAGCGGGTGGCTAAACGTCTCGATCACCTGCAGCGCCGAATCAAAGCTGTTGGAAAGATCCTGCGTCTTCAGTTGATAGGTGCGAATGGCAAATCCGGCGATCGCCAGAATGGCCAGTGACAACAACGTCAGCGCGGTCGCCGTCTTGTGCCGCCGCGCAACACGAAACACGCGGTCAATCATGTGGTCCGGCGCGGCCGAGACTTCTTCGTCCCGCAACCAGTTCTGCAGATCCTTGGCCAGTGCCATGGCGGTGGCGTAGCGTTGTTGCGGATCGCCAGACATCGCCTTGACGCAAATCGCCTCCAGCCGTTTGGGGACATGCGCGTTGATGGCGCGTGGTTTGACGTATTGGTTCTGCACGACTTGTTGACGCACGTTGTCATCGCGCACATCAAATGGGGGCCGGCCCGTGAGCACTTCGTACAACGTGGCGCCCAGGCTGTACACATCGCTCGCCGGGCTCATGCGGTCGGAAT
>JBFILF010000647.1:0-2124 GCA_041599835.1 Pirellulaceae bacterium | reverse complement strand
GGTCCCAAGTTGCGATCAAATGTGGCGGCGCGCAACGTCTTTTTCGTGATGTAAACGGGCAAGTCAAACTTGCGATGAAAGATCCCCATCGATCGCGTGTGGTCACCGTGATCGTGGGAAATAAACAACGCCTGGCATTGGTTGATGTCGCGACCGTGTCGCGCCAACCGCGTCTGCGCTTGTTTGCCGGTGATGCCAGCGTCGAACAGCAGGCGGACGTCTTCCGCCTCAACAAAAAAGCAATTGCCGTTGCTGCCGGATTGCAGCGAGATCACGTTCATGACCGCGCATTGTAATTCAGCTGGGCCGCCAACGACAATTGCGTGCTCACCTAGGCCGAACTAGTGAGGGGTGGCCAAGTGGAGGCGGGCAACCTAAGCTAGCCCATTGGTAATTTCCGCTTTGAACCGCTCACGAAGACCATGAAACTAAATGCCACGCGGACGTTTGCACTGGTCGCGGCACTGGTCGCGTCATGGTGGTTGCCCGGCCCCCTCACTGCGCAGAACTCATCCGAAAACGAACCATCGGCTCGCTGGTGGAAGGGCAATCTGCATACGCATTCATTTTGGAGTGACGGTACCGACTTTCCAGATATGATTGCCCGCTGGTATTACGACCGCGGTTATCATTTTCTGGCTCTCTCAGATCACAATATCCTCAGTCGCGGTCGTCGATGGATGGATGTTGGCACGATCGAGTCCCGCGGCGGCAAGGACTGCCTCCCAAAATATGTGGACGCTTTCGGCGATTCGTGGGTTGAATTCCGGCAAACCGCTCCCCCGGCAGGTGATCCGGAGAAGGGCGCGTCGGCAAAAACCCAAGGCACCCGCCAGGTTCGGTTGAAGACGCTGAACGAAATCCGAACCCGGTTTGAACAGCCGGATCGATTTATCATGATCGAGGGCGAAGAGATCAGCGACTCGGTGGCCGGCTTGCCCGTTCACATGAACGCCACGAATCTGTCACAGCTGTTGCCGCCGGTCGGTGGTTCGACGGTTCGCGAAGCGATCGATAACAACTTGCGGGCCGCCGCCGCGCAGGCTGAAAAGTCGGGTCGCGAAATGATGGTGCATCTGAATCATCCGAATTTTGGCTGGGCAGTCACCGCCGAGGACATTGCCTGGACCACTCGCGAACAATTCATCGAAATCTACAATGCCCATCCTGCCGTGAATCATTTGGGTGATGATAAGCGGCCGTCGGTCGAGCGGATTTGGGATATCGTCAACACGATCCGCCTCGACCAGTTGGAGGCGCAACCGGTATTCGGGCTCGGCGTCGACGACAGCCATGAATACCACGGACGACCGGGCAGCCGTCCGGGTCGCGCTTGGGTGATGGTTCGGTCCCAGGAACTCGATGCCGAATCGTTGATTGCCGCCATGTATCGCGGTGATTTTTATTCGTCCAGTGGCGTCACTTTGTTGGATGTCCGATTTGACGAAGCGAGCAAAACGCTTTCGCTGAACATTGACGCCGCGGAAGGCGTGAGTTACGAAACCAAATTCATTGGCACGCGGCGCGACTACGACAAAACCACCTCAGTGCAGAAGGATGAGTCGGGAACACCAATCCGCGGCACCAAGTCGTACTCGGCCGATGTGGGTGCCGTGCTGGCGACATCCACCGACTTGACGCCCAAGTATCACTTTCGCGGCGACGAGCTGTACGTCCGTGCCGTGGTCACCTCCAGCCGTGCTCATCCCGACCCGTCGTTTGATAACCAGTTTGAGCAGGCCTGGACCCAGCCAGTGGGATGGCGGAAATGAGTGCCGGGCGTTGAGGCTTAACAGCGCTTATTCCGTTTTATTGTCGTAATGCACGGCCAGCCAAATCGTTGGCTCGCCCGCCGCCGTCTCCTCAACCCGATGGCGGACGTGGGCCGGAATGTTGATCCAATCGCCAGGTCTTAGGTTGTGAGTGTGCTGATCGTCTTCGAGGCGTATCGTCGCCGCGCCGCTCATCAGCACGACAAATTCACCATGAGGCTGGTCGTACCAAAATCCGTCGGGTGACGCATGGCCTCGTGACACAATCCGTTCAATCCGCACCGGCGCGTGATCGACCAGCGTCTCAAAAACCTCTTCCGCAGTTGCTGGCGGCAGGTTTTCAAAAATATTG
>JBFILF010000646.1:0-2125 GCA_041599835.1 Pirellulaceae bacterium | reverse complement strand
GTTTGCTATCACGTGCTGAATCGTGGTAACGGGCGATCGACCGTGTTTCACAAGGAAGATGATTACGGGGCGTTTCTGAAACTGCTCAACGAAGCCAATGATCGCATCGACATGCGATTATTGGCTTTTTGTTTGATGCCCAACCATTTTCACCTGGTCGTGTGGCCCCGCCAGGATGGTGACCTGAGCCGCTGGATGCAATGGCTGATGACCGCCCATGTGCGGCGATACCATCGCCATTACGATTCGTCAGGACATGTCTGGCAAGGCCGCTTTAAAGCTTTTCCCATCCAGTCGGATGGCCATTTGCTAACGGTCATGCGGTATATCGAACGCAATCCAGTCCGCGCAAAAACCATTGCGGTGCGGAAGGCACAGAACTGGCCGTGGTCCTCCGCCGGCTGCCCGCCTACAAAATACCCGCGCGTGAACTTGCACGACGGTCCGGTCCGGCGGCGACGCAATTGGTTGGATTGGGTGAATCAATCGCTAAGCGATGCGGAACATGAAGCGATGGAAACCTGCATCATCCGCGGCCGGCCCTATGGAGATGAGCAATGGCAAAAACGCATTGTCAAGCGACTGGGGTTGGAATCAACGCTGCGTCCACGTGGCCGTCCGAAGAAATCAAAAAAGTAGAATGTCCCCTTTTTAGTTATTACAGATGAGAATTAGTTCTATCATCCTGGTGTTGATCGTCGTCTGCACAGCTCTGTTGGCCGAGCCGGTCGAGGCGGATACACGCCCCAACGTGATGATCATCCTCGTGGACGACCTGGGATATTCGGACCTGGGATGCTATGGCGGCGAAATCGACACACCAAACGTTGATAAGTTGGCGGAACAGGGTTTGAGGTTCACCCAGTTTTACAACACTGGCCGCTGCTGGCCGACGCGGGCCTCGAGATTGACCGGTTATTACGCTCAGCAAGTCCGCCGCGACAAGCTTCCCAACATCCCCAGCGGTGGCGGCGGCAAGCGTCCCAGCTGGGCGCGGCTATTGCCCGAGATACTCCAGGCGGCCGGCTACCGCAGTTACCATTCGGGCAAATGGCACGTCGACAACATGCCGCTGGCAACCGGTTTTCACGATTCTTACTACCTCGGCGACCAAGCCCGATTCTTCAGTCCACAGCGGATATGGATCAACGACGTCAAACAGCCTCCGGTTAAGCGCGACTCCGGGTACTACGGCACAATCGCCATCGCCGATCACGCCATCCGGCAACTGGAATCGCACCATGAGCACCATGCCGGCAAGCCGTTCTTTCACTACGTCGCGTTTACCGCACCGCATTTCCCGCTGCACGCACTTCCTGAGGATTACGAAAAATACCAGGATCGTTATGCCGCGGGTTGGGAAGCGCACCGCCAGCGCCGATGGCAGCGCATCCAGCAAATGGGCCTTGTCACCAGCCAGCTTTCTCAACCGGAACGCGATCAGGGCGCGCCTTACCCGTTGCCCAAACAAGTCGCCCAGTTTGGGCCGGGCGAAGTCGAATTGCCGCTGCCGTGGGATGAATTGACCGCGGAACAACAGGCGTTTCAGTCAATGAAGATGGCGCTGCACGCGGCCATGATTGATCGCATCGACGTCGAGACCGGCCGGATCCTCGACACATTGAAGTCGATTGGTCAGTTGGAAAACACACTCATCCTGTTTTTGTCTGACAACGGCGCCAGTGCCGAGTTGATGGTTCGCGACGACGGGCACGACCCGCAGGCTGCACCGGGCTCGGCCGACACGCACTATTGCCTGGGGCCCGGTTGGTCGACCACGTGCAACACGCCGTTTCGCAAACACAAAACGTGGGTCCACGAAGGCGGAATCGCCACGCCGATGGTAGCATTTTGGCCGAAGGGAATCGAATCACACGGCCAGCTGCGACATCAACCCGGACACGTGATTGACTTTGTGCCGACGGTTTTTGAGTTGGCCGAAATTAATTATCAACCGGTTCACGACGATCAACCCGAATTGCCGGGCCGCAGCCTGACCGCCGCCTTTGCCGGTGCCGATGCAACGATCGAGCGCGGCACGTTGTGGTGGTCGCACGAGGGACACCAGGCGATCCGCGACGGTGACTGGAAACTGGTCAAGACCCGGCAGAGTGAATGGGAGCTT
>JBFILF010000645.1:0-2134 GCA_041599835.1 Pirellulaceae bacterium | reverse complement strand
CGATCACGTTTCCATAGGTCATATAGAGCAAAATAAAGATCAAGGCGAGGGCCAGCGGGACGACGACCATCAGTCGCTGGCGCGCGCTAATGAGGTTTTCAAACTGCCCGCCCCATTGGACATGATATCGCCCGCCGGGCAACTGCACTTCGTTCTCGATGCGTTGTTGTGCTTCTTTCACAAAACTGCCAATATCCCGGCCGCGGATGTTGCAGGAAATATTGATCCGGCGATATCCCCATTCGCGTGTAATCGTCGACGGCCCTTGGACCACTTGGATCGTCGCCAGTCGTTGCAGTGGTATGCGTTGGCCGGACCGAGTATTTAATTCAATGCCGCCGATCACCTCCGCACTACTACGAAATTGTTCGGGCAACCGAACCACGAGTGGAAATCGCAGCTGGTCTTCAAAGACTTCACCGATTTCATAACTTCCCAACGATTCGACGAGATTGAGAATATCGGTCGCCGACACGCCGTAGCGGGCAATCTCATCTTGTTTGACGGCGATCTGCAACACCGGTTGCCCGGTAATTTGTTCGATGGCGACGTCCGCGCTGCCGTCGATGGATCGCAACACCCGTTCGATGTCACCGGCTTTATCAACCAGCACGTCAAAGTCATCGCCGAATAATTTGACCGCCACGTCCGAACGAATCCCGCTGATCATTTCGTTCAGTCGCATTTCAATGGGTTGCGTCATGGCAATGCGCTGGCCCGGAATCTCTCGCAGCAATGCCTGGACTTGGACCGTCAATTCATCCTGCGTGCGTGCCTTTGACCAGCCGGAGCGCGGCTTGAGAGTGATGAACGTATCGGATAGTTCGACACCCATCGGATCGGTGGCCACTTCGGCACTTCCGATGCGGCTCCAGGCGTGCTCGATTTCATCAGGAAATTCTCTCAGCACCGCTCGTTCCATTTCCGAGTTGAGTCGAATGGACTCGTCGATGTCCGTGCCCGCCAGTCGAACCACGTTGATCGCCAGCGCACCTTCGGAAAGTTTGGGAACGAACTCGGAACCCATGTGGGGCGCGATCAAACCAAAC
Organism: Pirellulaceae bacterium; assembly: GCA_041599835.1. GTDB lineage: Bacteria > Planctomycetota > Planctomycetia > Pirellulales > Pirellulaceae > CAJQPP01. The sequence continues at coordinate 1,085 of JBFILF010000645.1, read as the reverse complement.
GACAGCGCAAGAACACCCAGTGCGATTCCAATCACGGCCGTTTTTTGATGCATCGTGAAATGCAGAATCGGGCGGTACATTCGCTTCAAGGCGCGGACCAACCACGGCTCGCGCTGGGACATTCGACTGGGGAGCATGTAACTGGCAAGCACCGGCATGAGGGTCAGCGACATGATCATGGAACCAGCCAGCGCGAATATGACGGTCAACGCCATCGGTCGAAACAGCTTTCCTTCCACGCCCGCTAACGTCAGAATCGGAATGTAGACGATCATGATGATCAATTCACCAAACAAAGTTGGTTTTCGAACTTCGATCGCAGCGTCGCGGATGACGTCCAGTTTCGTTTGCCCGCGCGGGATTCCCAGGGATACTCGCCGGACGCAATTTTCGACCATCACGACCGAGCTGTCGACGACCAGGCCAAAGTCGATCGCGCCGAGGCTGAGCAGGCTGGCCGCAATCCCGACTTGCAACATCCCCGAAAAGGCAAACAGCATGGAGAGGGGAATCGCCGAAGCCACGATCAAACCGGCGCGCAGGTTCCCCAGGAACAAAAACAAGACGGCCACGACCAGCAATCCGCCTTCAAATAAATTCTTCTTGACGGTTTCGATCACTTGATCCACCAGCTCGGTTCGATCGTAGACCGTCACTACCTCAATGCCGGAAGGGAGCGTTGACCTGATTTCCTCCATTTTTTGCTTAAGTGCGTAGGTCACTTCGTGGCTGTTTTCGCCCATCAGCATGAACCCAAGGCCGTAGACCACTTCGCCTTTTCCGTCAGCCGTGACCGCACCGCGTCGAATTTCATGTCCGATCTCCACAACCGCCACGTCGCGAACCCGAATCGGCGAACCGTCCACGGCTCGAATGATGATATTTCCAATCTGTTCAATGTTGACGGTGCGCCCGACGCCATGAACCAGCAACATTTCCGTGTTGCGCCGGATGTTGCCCCCACCCACATTGCGATTGTTGGCTCGAACCGCCGCGACAACTTCGTCAAAGGTGAGCTGGTGCTTGATCAAACGATCTGGATCGATCCGCACCTGATACTGCTTTTCAAACCCGCCCCAGCTATT
>JBFILF010000644.1:0-2146 GCA_041599835.1 Pirellulaceae bacterium | reverse complement strand
GGGACGAAAGCATGTAGCCGGCGGCGCAGCCGCCGGATCGGTTCCATCAGCCGGAACGCGCTAGCGTCCGGTTTAGGTGAAAAAACCCTGGGCTAGCGCCCTGCGGCTGATCGTTTCTTCGCGTGGCAACAGATTGTTGAGGCACGACGTAACTTTGTTTTGTTGGGATAATCGCGCGAGTCGGGAAGCGGCTCTATTCAATTGCCGCAGGGCGTCGGCCTGAGATAGTCGATGCAGGAGTCTGCTAATAGCGCGATTCTTCGTTATTGCTTTCCAGTTCGGCAATCGCATCACAGGCTTCTTCGTATGTGTGATACGGTCCGGGATCGATCAATAAACCATGATCTCTGGCAGCGGCTTCCTCTGGCGATTGGCCCGTGTAGACTTGGACCACCGTCAACCCGTCATCAAGTTCCACAATGGCAAAGTAACTCATCGACGTGGCTCCTTTGCTAGGGGGTTCGTGCCAGCGCGTGGATGCATTTTCTGTGCCGAAATGGCTAGCTTGCGTTAGCCGACGCTGGATGGCCCGCCATGGCTGCCGTAGTCTATAGGCCGCGGCCAATCGAGGCCCGCCACCAGACGGCTCAATCTCGACGGGGAATTCCGGATCATGACGGCGCAAATCGACATCATCATGCTGCATCGCGGTTGGCGGTGGTTTCGCTGGCGCGGTTTGGTGCTGGTTTTGGTGTTTTTTCTCGGTTTGATCGCATTTTGTAGCGGAGTGCAGGTCAGCGACCGCGAGCTGGCCAAAACCGATTTCATGACCAAGATTTATTACACATTGGGCCTATTTGTACTGGGCGGATTGGACCTGGGTGTGCCGGTCGCCGGTCCCGTATGGGCGCGCTTGATGTTGTGGGTAGCCTATTTTGCAGCACCGGCGATCACGACTTCGGCCCTGGTGGAGGCCGTATTACGAGCGATCAAGCCCACCAGCTTTCGACTGAGGCACATTCGCAACCACATCGTCATCGTGGGCTGCGGCCGGTTGGCCATGCTGTACCTCGAGCGTTTGCGGCAATCGGATCCGAAAACTCCAGTACTAATCATCGATAACCGGGCCAACAACCCGCATGCCCAAGCTGCCGTTCAGCGTTTTCAAGCCAGCGTGTTGATCGCCGATATTGCCAGCCAATCAGCGCTGCAGGCAGTTAGGCTACAACATGCCCAACGGTTGGTTGTGTTGACGGGCGACGACTACATCAATCTGGACACGGCCGCCAGCGCTATTCGGATCGCGCCTCATTTGGCGTCGCAAACCTTGATCCACATCTCCGACATCCGCCTGCTGCGGGTCGTCGAGGAAATCGAATTATTGCAACAAGCGTCCAAATTCAATTCGTATCGCCGCGCCGCCCAATACCTGGTCGACGAAAAACTCGTGCCGCATTTCGACAAAACCAAGCCGGGCGACATCGTCGTGCTGGCCGGCTTTGGGCGGTTTGGACAAAGCGTGCTTGACGAGCTTCAGCAGCGCGCGGTTGGCAAGTTTGGCCAGGTGATCATCATCGATCAGGACGGCGACCTGCCGACCATGGTATTCGACGAACAAATTGGATTTCGCGATAACTACGAGTGGCAGTTGTATGCCGATGACCTGCAACATCCGCGGACATGGCAACGAGTTGCCGAGGCCATCGGCGCGATGGCCGATGAACACGCCCCGGTGTTCATCCTTGCCTCAGGTGACGACAGCGTCAACATTCGCACTGCCCTGTGGCTTTCTCAAAAATACCCCAACACCAAAATCTTGGCGCGGTGTTTTCGCCAATCGACGTTCGCCAAACAAATGTCAGGCAACGGCGATTTCGAAGTCTTCAGCACGTACGAGTTGTTGATGACGGCAATGAACCCCGCATGGTTTGAAGGGTGATTAATAACGAGTAACGAGTAACCAGTGGCGGGGGGGGCAAGTAACGAGTGGCCAACCAGTGGTTAGTGAAGAGTGGTGAGTGAAGATTGGTGTAATAGCCGCGAAGCGGCGGTAATCAATAGCCCCGACCGCCAGGTCGGGGAATTGGATGGCCTATCCGGTACGCCCAGGCCCGAAGGGCCGACACCATTTTGGGTGCCGGCCCTTCGGGCCTGGTGTTATTCACACGGACCAGATCCCCGACCTGACGGTCGGGGCTAATCAATG
>JBFILF010000643.1:0-2151 GCA_041599835.1 Pirellulaceae bacterium | reverse complement strand
CGGAGAAAAGTGGACGCAAACCTCCGGCCCCGATGGCTGTCCGGAACCATTGCCACCCCGTGGCGGCGGGACCACCACCACCACGCAATGCCAGTCGGGCGGAGGAACTGGAGGCGGCGGTTCCGGGGAAGAGTAGTTTCGAAAACGGACCGGCAATAGAAAATCACCGAGTGGCCTGTCGACGCCGCTCGGTTTTTTCTTTGTTCGCCGGTTTTCACTGCTGGGCGGCTTCGTACACGATTCGGCCACCGACGATCGTAACTAGCACACGGGTCTGCAGGATTTTGGCGGGAGCGATCTCCAGTAAATTGTCGGACAACATCACCAGGTCCGCCAACTTGCCCGGTTCCAGTGAACCCTTGATGTCTTCTTCGAACGTGGAGTAGGCGCCGTTAATCGTGTGCGCAGCGATGGCCGTTGGCATGTCGATCCGCTCCCCGGGAAACCAGCCCGCCTCGGGCAGACCCGTAACTGTTTGCCGGGTCGTGGCGGCGTACAACGCCAGCAGCGGATTGATGGGATACTCCGAGGCCGACGTGCCCGGCCAATCCGACCCGAAACACAGTCGCGCGCCGCTGCGCTGGATGCGGCGAAACGCGTAGGCCCCGCGGCACCGTTGGCTGCCAATGCGCTGTTCCATCCACCGCATGTCGTCGCTTAAATGATACGGCTGCACTTCGGCCAACACACCCAACTGGCCCAGCCGCGAAAAATCTTTGTCGGCAATCACTTGCGCGTGCACCAAACGAAATCGCCGGTCGCGCGGGCCGTTTTGGCGGTTCAGTTCTTCCAGGTAATCCAGCAGCAGGCTGTTGGCTTCATCGCCAATAGCGTGCACCGTCAATTGCAACCCGGCTTTGTCGGCATCCAGCATGTATTGCAGAAATTTACCCTCCACAAACTTGCCTTGCTCATCGACCATCAGTCGCCGCCAGCGACCGCGATTGGTTGGGTCATGTGAGTACGGTTCAAAAAACCGCGCCGAACTGGTTCCCATGATCCCGTCGATATGGCCTTTCAAACCGCCCAGTCGAATCCAGGGATCGCCCGATCCAATTCGGATGTCTTGTCCAGCTAACTCTGCCCAGCGGTCCAGCGGGAATCGGAAATGCACCCGCACATCCAGCTGGCCGGCGTCATGCAGCTCGCGATAAATCTCCAACTGCGTGTCGTCCGACATGTCGCTGAGGCTGGTCACGCCGAACCGGGAGGCAATCTGCATGGCGTGCCTGGTCTGGTCGAGTCGTCGCCGGCGAGACAGGTCGCGTGGAATCACCGGACGAAACTTGGCCAATACGCCGCGACCCCTGAGCCGACCGGTGAACTGGCCCGCCGCATCGCGGACGTACTCGATACCCTCCAGTTGGGGCAGCTCATCAGGATCCACGCCTGCCGCCCGCAATGCGGCGCGATTGACGGCAAATTCGCTGTCGTCGAACTTGCGGATAAATATCGGATGGTCGGCCGAAATATCCGCCACCCGCCGCATGTCCGGAGCAAACGGCTCGCGGCTTTCACCGCCGGAACTGCCCAATGACCATTGATCGTAAGCACCCCATAGGCCGCCGGTGATCCACTGGCCGTCGGGCAGCGTCTCCGTCAGTCGTTTGATGCGGCGCACAAATACATCCTGGTCGCTAATCGCCATGATATTAAACTCGAGGAACCGGGCGGCGCTGCCAAAATGAACGTGGGTGTCATTGAACCCAGGCAACACGAGGCGACCTTTAGCGTCAATCACGCGCGTGTTGGCGTCCCGCCGTTTCAATACCTCTGCGTCACTTCCCACCGCGATGATTTTTTCTCCGCCAACAGCAATCGCTTCGGCGATTGTCAGCTCGGCATCGACGGTATAGACCACGGCATTGTGGATAATCACGTCCGCCGATTGACCGGCGGCAGTTCCAGCAGCCGAAAAACAAGACAGTAAAACGGCCCATTTCAGAGTCTTCAACAGACTGAACATCAGTACACCTGTGGGTTCAATTGATGCAACCAGTTGGCGCCGAGGAAATTCGGCTGAGTCCCGTCGTTTTGTGGTCGGTGAGGATGCTAGCGTCAAGCATTGGCGGGGCGAAATTTTGTGGGAATTTGACGGGCGAAACCAGCGATTTTTGCCTATCTTTCCGATACAATGAAAGGAGGTGCAGG
>JBFILF010000642.1:0-2159 GCA_041599835.1 Pirellulaceae bacterium | reverse complement strand
GATATCAGGAAACCAATTTACCGATTTACGTGTACGCAATCACCGATCTGCTGATGCGACCAGACTGCAAGCCCCGGCATTTTCAGACCGCTGACAAGATTTTCGACACCGCGATTCAAACGAATCCCAATGATGTCAAGTTGCTGGTGGGCATCGGAAACGTGCGATTCGCCGGTGAAAATCGCATCGATGACGCGATCGACATGTACGAGCGAGCGCTGAAAATTGATCCGTTTAATTTGCAGCTGCTCAATAACCTGGCGACGATGTACGCCGAAATACCGGGCAGGTTGCCCGAGGCACTGCAATTAATTGATCGAGCGATCGACAAATACGGCACGCGACCACATTTGGTCGACACCAAGGCAGTCATCTTGATGCTGCAGGGTGAATTGACCCAGGCTGAATCCATGTTGTCCGATATCGTCAACCAATATGCGGACTCCCGATTTTGGTGGCATTTGGCAGAGGTCAATTGGAGATTATATGAAAAAACGCAAAACGACGCCGTTCTCCGCCGCGCCCATTTGGCATTCGACCAATCCATTGAGCTGGGACTGGAACAGCAGGTTTTGACTCCGGGCGAAAAAAAACGTCTCGCCACGCTTCGCCAGAACCTGGCCAGTCACAAGGTTGGATCACGACAATTCCCGCTGTTTCTACGGATCGCCATCAACCTGTCCGGTGTTACTCCCAAGCAAGCTGGCAACATGCCATTCTTGACGATCACTCGTTTTTCCAATCGATGGTCCGTCATCGACCTACGCGTAACGACATTAGCGGCAATATAACACATGAAATTATCTTTATTATTTGCGGCTGCCATCACGATTGCGTTCACTTTGATTGCGAGTGTGATTGATGGCCAACGGAGGTTCCGGTGGGGAGAAGATACCGAGGTTACCGAGCTGGCTGCGCGGTTAAATCAGTTTCCCACGAAAATTGGTGGCTGGGAAACGACTTCGGAATTGTTACTTGACAAGTCCGCCACAGGGTTGCTTCGACCAGTTATCGCCATCCATCGCGTCTACTTCAATCCGCAACTGCAAATGAAAGCCAACGTTTTTTTGTTGCTCGGACCAACGGGCCCGACGGCAGCCCACACACCTGACATTTGTTTCAACAGCCGCGAATACGAGATGATCGGGAGCCGTCGGGTTGCTAGCGTCAACCCGGCCGGCACTCGGAGTTCCGAATGCTTCGTGACACAATTTCAAAATCGGAAAATCAGCAGTGAATACTTGCGCTCATGGTACGCCTGGACCGTGGACGGCACCTGGCACGCCCCTGAGCGCGCGCGGTTTTACTTTGCCAAAAGCCGGTATCTGTTCAAAATGCAAATCGTCGCTGGATATCCAAGCCGGCAGGCCATGGATGAAGACGACGCTGGCCCCAAATTCGTCGCCGAAATCGAAAAAACGATTCAAAAAACGGTGTTTTGAACCATTTGTGAATTTTTCCAGTAGACGGGTGATTGTTCTCATTTTGTTGCGTTACAATTTGTCTCTATTGAGCCACTGAATGGAAGTGTCCCACCCGCCTTTTCAACCTACCACCTCGGCTCCCTTCACGGTCCTACCACCTCGATTTTTCGTTTGCTTTTCGCTGTCCCCATGATTAAGAAACACATCGACTCTTCGTCGCGCGACATTCGACGCCCCATTTTCGGACTGAATCGGAACCAGTTTGAGCGACGTTTGCGGTCCGCCATTTTTGAGCAGATCGCTGCAGGCGCACCGGTCCAGCCCAAATACTTTCACTACAAATACGCCTTGGAGCGTCTGATCGCCTCGCTTCTTTTGTTGCCAGCAATTCCAGTAATCATGATTTGCGGCAGCTTGGTGCGACTGACATCTCGAGGGAACGCGATATACAAACAGCAACGCGTCGGGATGAATGGACAAGAGTTTTCCATGTTGAAAATTCGAACGATGTATGTCGACGCGGAAGTGGACTCGGGTCCACAATGGAGTGTCAAAGCTGATCCACGCGTTACCAGAGTTGGACGTGTGTTACGATTTCTACATCTGGATGAAATACCACAGTTGATCAATGTCATCGCTGGCGACATGCGACTCATTGGGCCGAGGCCGGAACGGCCGCATTTCGTACGCAAGCTTACAAGTCAAGTCCCAGACTATCGCAGGCGTCTCCGAATT
>JBFILF010000641.1:0-2163 GCA_041599835.1 Pirellulaceae bacterium | reverse complement strand
TCCGAAGTATCAACCCGACGAACCGTATCACTTCACGGACGCCATCAGCGACAACGCCGCCATGTTCATCCGCGAGCACGATGAGCAACGCCCATTTTTCATGTACATCGCCTACACGGCTGCGCACTGGCCAATGCACGCACGCCAACGAGATATCACCAGGTACCGAGGCATGTACGACGAGGGATACGCGGCGGTCCGCCAGGCGCGAATGGCCAAGATGAAACAATTGGGTGTGATTGCCTCCGACGCTGAATTGTCACCGCGGGCCGGCACCTGGGATGAGGTACCCGATCCACGGTGGGAAGCGGCTTGCATGGAAGTTTACGCAGCGATGATCGACCAGATGGATCAAGGGATTGGCAGAGTGGTCGACGCGCTCGAGAAAAAAGGCAAACTCCGCAATACGCTCATCATGTTTTTGCAGGACAACGGCGGTTGCGCCGAAGGCGCAGGACGCAATGCCGATCCGGAAAAAACCAATCCGCGCGGTGATCAGCCGAGCCTGCCACCCATTCCGGACGACAAGATCCACTATTTCGGTTCCGTACCCAAACAAACTCGTGACGGATGGCCCGTGCGGCGCGGCCACGTGATGCCGGGTCCGGCGGATACCTATATCGGTTACGGGCGCAACTGGGCCAACGTCTCCAACACGCCCCTGCGCGAATACAAGCATTGGGTGCACGAAGGGGGTATCGCCACGCCGCTGGTGGTGCACTGGCCGGCAGGAATTCAGGCAAAAAATGAATTGCGAAAACAACCTTCGCACCTGATCGATTTGATGGCGACCTGCGTCGACGTCGCCAACGCCGCCTACCCCGAACAGTACCGCGATCAGCCGATCATTCCGCTGGAGGGAAAGAGTCTGCGGCCGGCATTTGACAACCGGCCCATCGACCGGGAAGCGATATATTGGGAGCACGAAGGCCATCGCGCAGTGCGGATGGGGCGCTGGAAGCTGGTCGCCAAAGGCAAAATGAGAGACCGCGAGTTGCCAGTCGATTGGGAGCTGTATGACATCGAGCGCGACCGCAGCGAGCTGAATAACCTGGCAAATCAACAACCGCGGCGCGTAGCCAACATGTCGGAGATGTGGCAACGGTATGCCGTCCGCACCGGCGTGTTCCCCTGCCCCAAACCGAAACCGGAACAGAAAAAAAGCGAGAAATGATGGGCCAGTTGCCAGGAGGCGGGAGGCAGGAAGTGCCCGGGTGGCCACATCGATTTTGTTTTGGGGTCACCAATCGATGCGGGGGTGCTTGAGACGATCGCCGTCAACTCAAATTCGGATCTCCAACGATTGGGGGGCTAGACCGATCGATTCGACGAAGGACGAGTCCATGAATTTTGTGCACGGAATGTAATTCGACGCAACTTGAATTACACTGTAGCGGCAAATTCCGGTGTGCAACTGTAGGTTCCAAAATGGATCCATACCAAATCCTGGGTATCGACAAGAACTCTAACCGTGGAACCATTCGTGAAGCCTATCGTCGTCAGGCGATCAAGCATCACCCCGACAACGGCGGAGATGCGTCGGGCTTTCAACAAATCCAGGAAGCGTACCGGCAGCTGACGCAGCGAACTCAACGACTGCCGCCGCTGTTGGTTTCCGCCAGCGACACTCAATCCGGCCGCAAAGCCAAAAAACTTACTACTCGAATGGCGGGCGCGGTTGCTGGTTTGCTTTCGGCGATTTTGGCAGTATGCCTGGCCGTCTGGTTATTGCTGTAGTCTCAAGCTGAATGTGCCAATCCTAACCGGCGTCCCCGTGCAGGGGAATTTCCACCGCGCCCTGCCGGTACAACACATCGGCAATGGCCTTGTTGTATTCGGCAATCGCCCGCAGCCGTTCGATTTCTGCCTCGGCCAACGAAACTTGCGATCGCAGCATCAAGTCCAACGAACGTCGGCCAGCCAGGTAGTCGGCTTCGACAGAATGCAACCGTTTGCGGGCGGCATCGCGGCGGCGGGTGGTTGACTGGAGCGCGGCGTACCAGCGATCCAACTGGCCCAGTGCACCAGCCAACTGATGGCTGACTTCGATTTCCTGAGCCGCCAGCGCGGCACGAGCCTTGGCCAATTGCAAATTCAAAAACCGCACCTGGTTTCGCTCGCGGCGGAATCCCCATGGCATGGAAAGCTCAAAGCCCACGTTCC
>JBFILF010000640.1:0-2163 GCA_041599835.1 Pirellulaceae bacterium | reverse complement strand
TTCTAATGGTTTGGACCGTCGCCAGTTCTTTCGCGGTGCTGTCGCATCCACGGCAGCAGCCGGCATGATCCCAATTGGACAGGCATGCGCCATCACCCGCGATGCCAGCGGAAGAGTGCAAGATTGGGTGTGCCGCATCGCCGTCGTGGCCACAACGTCGACGTATTGGCTATATCGCTACAAAAATTGTCGCACTGGTGCAGAATCGACAGGTCCGGATACTCCAAACCTTCCAATCGGCAACTGCGGTTCACCTCAAAGCGGCGGTTGTACCCTGCAAGACGAATGGGATCGCTACGAACGAATCAGCGATGGAGATTTCGAATTGGTTTTGTTGCCGAATCTGGATGAGAAAATCAAGAATGAGATTCGTGCGGAAATACGCGACATAAAAACTCGATTACGATCAGTTTGATTCGGACAGCGGACGGAGGCTGCGAACGCCGCGAAATCCGACCCGCTCGGCGGACATCAGTTCCTCAAGACAATCGAATGTTTGACCTCGGTTAAAAAGTCGAAATATATTTTGGTATACCGCCCCATATTCATTATTGTGGCTTTTCATTGATGAAAAGACTGTGCGAGTGAGTTCCTGGACTGCTTCGTCGTCTAAAACGTAGCTATCCGAGATCGCCTGTTTCAATTCGTGTTCAAAAGGTAATCGCTTGCCGAGAGACTCCAAGTAATCGGAAGCAGCGCCACTGCTGACGTCTACCCATTTGCCGTTGAGTTTGGGCAGTTCGACACGCGAGTCGAACCGAAAAGGCGGGATATCGTTTGCGGCCACTTCGCATTCATCAACCCAAACGTCATCGACCAGCACCATATTCGACCCATCGAATAAAGGGACGTTGATGGTACGCAGTTGGTATCGCCCCTCCACCTGCCGCCATTGATGAGTTAAATGAGCATGTGGCAGTTCACCTGGGTGCGGGACCGCCCGAAATGTTTCGTTGAATTCGCCGTTGTCCAGTACGACCGAAACAAAATAATCTCCCGGCGGCAATTCCGGCTGAACCGGGCTGCGTCCGGCGTAGAATTGGGATTCGCGAATCGGTTCGCCCCATTCATCCAACTGATAGAAATACACGTGCGCCCCGCTGGGATCAGTCTTCAGCCAGATGGGCACCAGTTCGCCTTGAATCCACGGTGGCCCAGTATTCGCGGAGGGAGCCGCGCCGCCACCCCAAAAATTAAGCGCCATTCCCATGGCAAACAGCATAAGGCAAATCATGGCGGCTGCCGTCAAGCGAGTCTGCAATCGGGCGCGCGACCGCTTGACGTATTGTTGCAGCGAAATGGCCCGGTATTCGGGTTCATCAACTACAGCGGCTTCCGCACGGCATTTCACCAGGTCGGCGTGCATTTGGCCCATGTCAGCATAGCGCAGTCGCTTGTCGGGCTGCAACGCCTTGCCGCAAATTTTATCGATGCTCGGCGGAATCGTCGGATTGATCTTATGCAGGGCAATGCGGTTGGATGAAGTGTTACTCGACCGTTCTGCCGACTGGCTGCGTTTGCCGACGAGCATTTCATGCAGCACCAGACCCAGCGCAAAAATATCGCTTTGCGCATCGATGTCCATTTCCCGCCCGGCGTGCACTTCGGGTGACATATAGTCCAGCGAACCGGTTCGCATGCCCGATTTTGATTCGGATTCGCTTGCCGCAAGTATTTTGGCTACGCCAAAATCGACCAGTTTCACGTTGCCGACGGCGTCGAGCATGATGTTGCGTGGCTTAATGTCGAGGTGGGCAATTCCCTGTTGGTGGGCAAAGCACAACGCGTCGGCAGTTTGAATGGCAATTTTCAGCGCCAGTCCCGGATGCAACAGTCGCTCGTGCAGGATTTCCTGCAGCGTGTTGCCGTCGATCCACTCGGTGACCACGAACCACTCGTTATGCCCTTCCACCCCCGAATCCAAAAAACGCACGATATTGGGATGGTCCAATCGACTGAGAATTCGCGCCTCCTTGGCTAGTTCCTCGGCGTCACGATCGACCAACCACGCCGGCCGAGCCACTTTGATGGCCACCTGCCGGTTGGTGAGGGAATCAAACCCCAGAAAAACGATGCCGAACCCACCGGCACCAACGCGCTTGATCACGCGATAACCGCCGATGCGCTCCGGAATGCGCATGACCGAACGATGTCCCGAATCAT
>JBFILF010000639.1:0-2175 GCA_041599835.1 Pirellulaceae bacterium | reverse complement strand
TCTATCGCCAGGCATGTCTCTTCAGCGGGCAGCTAAAACTGCTGGTAATCTCGGCGCGCAAATGCTAGAATCGTGGCAACTTCGCTACGCCATTTCTTTCGTTAAGTGCGATTCGCCAATATTTTTTGAGCGCATCGTTTCCGTGCTGCAGGTCCCCCAAGAGAATTTCGCCTGTTCAGGCGATGAGCGCACAAGTCGCATGACATGACAGCTCGCAGGACCCAGCTGGCAGTTTCGCGAAGGGGTTGAGAGTTTTGCAGCGGAGGATCCGCTAACCGTCGAAAACTTGATCGACCGCTACGGATTGCGGTCGGCCAACGGTTCTTTTCGCTCGGTGATGTTGGGGCAGTTGGGAGCTTCGTTGGCGTTGATTTCGATGTACTCTTTCCACTCATCCGGCACATCGTCTTCGTGAAATATGGCTTCCACCGGGCACTCCGGAACACACGCTTCACAGTCGATACACTCATCGGGATGAATGTACAGCATCGTTTCGCCTTCGTAAAAACATTCAACTGGGCAAACGACGACGCAATCCGTATATCGGCATCCATCGCACGGCTTGGTGACGACGTGAGTCATGTTCAACTCCTCTATCAGCATCTTTCAATGATGGTTCTGGATCCAACAATCGATCCGGGCCAATGCACTTGCAACTTGGAGTGGGACGACATCGGATTGCCAAATCGTATCGCTGGTGAAAATGCGTGTCAAGTTTCGCGACGATGTCCGGCGGACGCCAATTTGCTTGTCGCCGATTCCATTCCAACTTAAAATATAAGGACTTCAGCGCCACGCCGGATTCGTGGTCACCGCTTCCTTCAGAGAACCTGCTTATGACCTCGTCCACCGGCACCGAAGCGTCCCATTCGCCCGGCGATCACGAATTGATTCAAGCGTGCCTGGAGCATCGGCCGTTTGCCTGGCAATCCTTTGTCGACCGAAACCTGGCCACGGTCATCAGCATTATCGGGCAAATCAACGAGGCAAATTCACTGAATTTGACCGAGGCCCGCCGAGATTCACTGGCGGAAGACGTTTTTCGCCAGCTGCGCGCAAATGATTTCGAGCTTTTGCGCAAGTTTCACGAGAATGGCAACTTCCGCACGTTTCTGATCATTTGCACGCGGCGAATCGTCTTGTCGCAAACCGACAAAGATTAACTCCGGTGGCGAGCCGCCAATCACGCGCTGCTGGGCTAACGCAGCTCGAAGCCGCGCAGTTGGGGCCGCTGCCATGGTGTCGGCCGACGATCGCCGGTGCGGTCCATCGGCATTGCGGTTGGAGTCGCAGGTTGTACGGCCACCTGAGTCAGGTCAATTCGCGGTACGTCCGGCGGCTGGGGCATCTCCCAAATCGAATCGTCCAGCCACCACTCGTTCAACCGATGACTAAGCACCTGAACGGTCAGCGTCATTTCCTCACCCGATGGATCGTATACGTGCAACGCGATGTGCTGCGGCAAACTGGCCTGATGCTCAGGATAGTAGCGGTACTTGGTCGAATTGGCCCATGCCACGAGCCGCTGATTGGCGTCATAAACAGATTGTTGCACGACCCAGCCGTAACGAGGATCGACGACCGTGATGCGATGCATGAGACCCCGCGGCGAAAAAATCTCGGTTCTGATTTCATAACGTCCATCGGCCCGCAACTGGGGTCCGTGGGCAATGGCCGCCGGATCCAATTCGATCAAACCCAGTGAATCGATGATCCATTGCGGTTGGAGTTGAACCGATTGTTGCAGGCGGCTGTTGGCATAATCGCGGTGTTTCGCGTAGTAAATGGCCGGCGTTTGGCCACCGATCGATGATTTGTTCCAAATCCAGAACACGTCATCGTTACTGCCGACGTCGATGCCGTTTTCGGTCATTCCCAGAAATCCGACTCGCAAACGCAACCGCTTGGGCCGCTCCAAAACTAATGTGCCTTTGACCGAAGGCAATCCATCCATGGCCACGCGCACATTGGATTGCAACTGTTTGACGGCCGCCGCGTTGCGGTTGACTTGTTCCAACAACTGTTGTCCATCGGGCGTAGAGGGAAGTGCTTCGGGCAACGCCGCCGGACGCTGGTAAAGCGATTGAATGGCGCAGCCGCCACCTAACGCCATCCAGCAGGCCACGACCAGCGTCGCCAGGCATCGTTGCCCATTCTTGCTACGTGTCGGTGGGT
>JBFILF010000638.1:0-2183 GCA_041599835.1 Pirellulaceae bacterium | reverse complement strand
GTGTCCCATTCGATGGCAGATGAATTGGCTGACGCCGGAATAACACAGGCGGAGATGCCCGTCGCTGAGCAGCCCGTCGTTGAGCTGCCCGTCGCTGAATTGCCGTTAGGCGTCGAGCCAGTCGTCGACGATTCCGACGTTCAAACAGCCGACGAGCCAGATCTGCAATCCCAGTTTCAATCCAGTACGCCGTCCGATCACAGCCAAATCTCCGGGCCGGTGGAAATCCCCGATGCCGCTGTTGAGAAACAATTGGATGACCTTCTGAAACAGGTCAAATCTTTCCAAAACCCGCACCCCGGCAATTCAAATGAGGCATGGCCGGCAAAAACGGTCGAGGCCGATGCCGATCACGCCCCCGCGCGCGACCTTTCGGAATCTCAAAAGCTGTTCGGCAATCAATTTATCGAAGAGGAACCGGTGATCGACGCCCTGGCGTCACCTGTCAACTCGCAGTCGACCAACGAGGAATCCGATGAGGTACCAAATGCACGCGACTCGTTGCAGCCTTTGGCTCAGATTCCCGAATTGGAATCGGCGACAGCCATGCCGCCTATGAGCAATTCGATTATTTCCACTGACGTTTCCGGATCCGTCATTGAACATTACGGCACAATTGCCCAGACCGATTCGGACGGCGGATGCGACATGCCGCCGCAACCTGCTGCCGCGGACGAAATCGTCGTTGTGTCGCCACCAGCAGATGCAGAACCATCCAGCGGGGTTGAAGAATCGGGCGATGCGCATTCCGATTCGCCGAGTGTAGGTCACGTGATTCGCATGAATTATCGCGATTTGTTCGAGCAACTAAAAAATGAACCGAATGCTCAATCCGAATAGGCAGCCGTTTTGCAGCGTCTGCCGGCACAGGAACTAAAATGACTTCAATGGTAGATTACATTCGCCAACTAAACCGAGAATCCATTCACTTGCGCGACGAATGGCTGGAGCAACTGCAATTCTGCCATGCAGGAAAGGCCAAGGCGACCGAAAACGATCAACCACCCGTTGTCGCATGGGATCCAACCAGCGAATCATCCGAAGACACGGACGAGACTTCACAGCCAAACACGTCCCAGCCACCACGCGCCTCCGCCGCGAATTGGACAATCGAAACGCCGAGCGACGGGAGGCAAACTGTCGCGTCGATCGTGATCGACAATGGGATTTCGGGAACCGATCAAAGTGCATCGAGCGTAGCAACGGAGGTTATCACAGAGCCAACGAAATCCATCCCATCCGCTGCGCGGCAGTTGGCCGCTGTCGACGCACCGCAATCGCCGGAACCTGCCATCAAACTGGCATCCATCAAACAGGATTTGGCAGGCGCGGACACAG
Source organism: Pirellulaceae bacterium (assembly GCA_041599835.1). Lineage (GTDB taxonomy): Bacteria > Planctomycetota > Planctomycetia > Pirellulales > Pirellulaceae > CAJQPP01. The sequence goes on along the minus strand of JBFILF010000638.1, from coordinate 845 downwards.
AAAACTCTGCCGAGATCCAATCGGGTTCACGCGACCAACATGAGATTGTCGCGTCATTTCCGCATCGATTTCAATATTCGCGAATCAAACGGCACCGCCATATCGATTCAGTGGTGAATATCATCGTCGAGCGTTATCCGGCTAACGATCCGGCCTCGATCATGTTTGTCGGACTGAACCATGAAATCGATGTCGATGCAATCACGGCCAAGATTGCGGCCTGCATGAGCTTGCGAGAATTAGGGTCCATCCTTCTGATTGACGCCAATCTCAGTCGTCGCAGCATGTCCCGTGAATTTCAATTAGACCACCACCTGGGCGTATCCGAAATCGTAAACCGCAACGAATCGTGGCGTGAGCTCGTTTGCAAAACGGAACATCCGCGCTTGAGCGTGCTGGCAGCCGGGAACAGTCAAATCACTCACCGAAAATTGGAGCACGGCAAAGTCAATCGGCTGTTTTCTGGCTGCAAACGGGAATATCAATACGCCGTGATCAGCGGCGGGCACGTTGGCGATCTATTCACGGACGTGTCTGCCGGTTGTGTGGACGCGGTGTACGTGTTGGTCGACATGAACGAAACGGACCGCTCACACGCGCAGGGCGCAATAAATTATCTTCGCCAACTCGGCGCGCGAGTCGTCGGTTGTGTCACAACGCAGCGATAGACCTGTGTCTCGTGGCAGTTGATTCCGACCGGCGCCCGCGACGCTTTACGGTTGGACAGAAAACCGCCTTTTGAACGGCTCGGACTCAATGTTATTCGAGTCATCGACGGCCCGCGAGGCCACGTAGATATTCCCGGAAGTTACCGGCACCGGGTAACTCCATGTGTTATCAGTCGG
>JBFILF010000637.1:0-2187 GCA_041599835.1 Pirellulaceae bacterium | reverse complement strand
TGCCGGGATAACCACCCAGTGGCGTCAATGCATCGGGAGCCAACACGAGAAAGCCTTCCACGGCGAGCCGGCGGGCGACGTCTTCAATGTACGGGTTCAATCCGCGGTTTTCGTGTATGACCAGCACCGCAGCGAATTTGTCGCCTTGTGCCGGTCGAGCCAGCAAGCCCTTCATGTCACCAGCTCCGTCAGGCGACTTGTAAGTGATCTCATCAGTTTTGATCCGCGGATCGTCGGGTTTGATTTGCTGCGCCCAGGCATAATTTGGATGCAGGCTGGCCATCAACGCCTCGACAGTCAGACCACCAACGGCGAACGCGCCAAGTCGCTGGATGTACTGGCGACGGTCAATGCGACCATGTGCGAAATCGTCATAGAGTTCAAGGACTTGTGGGTCAAAATCGCTTGCCCGCTTGCGGTCCATTTCGGTTCTCCAAAAAACAAACGAAACAATGAATCAGGTCAGGCCCACGAACCGGCCTGACGAGGATCAGGTTTGGGACGCTTTCACTCGACCACTGTGCAAACCCCGCTGATTTGAACGCTCCCCTTATCGATGTCACGCTCGATCGATTAACTGCCCTATTTCGCAATGCAATACAGATTTTGATCGCTTCGCAAATAGAGCTTTCCGCCCGAAACAATCGGGCTGGCGTTAAACTGTGTGCTATCGGTGAGCTTGTTGTGTGCAAGTTCTTCAAATGTTGGTTTTGCCGCAAGTACAATCGTTCCGGCGCGTCGGGTCACCACGTAAATCTTTCCATCGGCGATAACCGCAGACGCGTAAGGTTGCGAATCAACTCGTTCTTGGTAAACAACTTGGCCATCGGACAATTTCAAACAATAGGCGGTTGTGTTTCGATCGCTCACCCAATAAAGATGATCTTTATACACAACAGGTGAAGCGACATTTGCTCCGACAGGAGCTCGCCAAAGTTCTTTCACGTCGCCTTTGCCGCCGGCTTTGACCGCCACGGTCATCGATGAACGACCGCCGAGCACATAAACGACTTCTTCGTGTGAGACAATGCTTGGACAAACATAATCGGGAATGCCTTCGCATTTCCAAAGTTCATCTCCGGTTGCCGGATCGTAAGCCAGGATTTCATTTTTCGAATTGACGACCAATTCCTGTTTGCCGCCGACATCTACCAGATGCGGAGTGCTCCATGATGCGTTCATACTCTTGACTCGCCATTGTTCGTTTCCTGATTCTTTGTCGATCGCAACAACAGACTTGCTCTCGACGCTGGCATTGACGATGACAAGATTTTGGTAAAGCACGGGAGACGTTCCGCATCCCCAACCGTGCACACCGTCACCCACCGGTGTTTGCCATATCTTTTTGCCTGTTAGATCGAATTTCACAACTCCCGTTTTTCCAAAAAATACATAGATGTGCTTTCCGTCGGTGGCGGGCGTTGCCGCGGCGTAACCATGGTCGCGGACAGTTTTGCTCTCGGGCTGCCTCGGATCGATCTGTGTGTCCCATTCGATATTGCCGTCTTGGCTGTCAACGCACACAAGATGCAGTTTCAAATCATTCAATCTTCCTTCGCCGCGTTTTATTCCGTAACCGCTATAGCAAGTCACATAAAGCTTGTCGCCTAGGGCAATTGGGCTTGAAGAACCTGCGCCGGGTAGTCTTGTCTTCCACGCGAGGTTTTCGTCGTCGCTCCATTTGACCGGCAAGTTCGTTTCGCTGGAAACTCCTTGTCCTCCGGGGCCGCGAAAATTCTTCCAGTCTTCGCCGCTTGACGATTGAACGAGTAACGTCGAAAAAAACGTGGCGATCAGTAAGATGTGGGAAAACTTCATACGGAATTCCTCATGAGTTTGTTGACGCAAAACCTGATTTGTTCGATTTCCCATGATAGCCATTTTGTTTGGACTGCGCACCGACCCTTGAGCTGAACTCGGTGCCGTTATTGAACGTAAACAAAAGCCCGGGAAACATTTTCGAAAACGTTTCCCCGGCTTTCATTGAGCGAGGCCGACGGGACTCGAACCCGCAACCACCGGATCGACAGTCCGCTCCAATCGGCCGAAAACGCGGGAAAAACCATGAGTTGCAAATCCAGCGAAGCGCATGGCGCAGCAGTTGATTTTGATGGCGCCCATCACGACACCGATCTCCAGCTCTTAATCGAGCGCTGGCCGACCCTGCCAGAAAGCATTAAAGCTGCA
>JBFILF010000636.1:0-2200 GCA_041599835.1 Pirellulaceae bacterium | reverse complement strand
ACCGTGGCGCCCAGGCCGCTGAAATAACGATCCAGCATTTCGATTTGCTGGATCATGGCGTGTGAGCCACTGATTCGCGGCCCAAGCTCGCAGATCTTCACCAGGACCTGGTACGCCAATTGGCCGTCGAGCCGTTCCGGTTGAGCGTCCTGTTCCGCCTGCCGACCAGCCTGAGTCCGAGGACCGTTTCCAATGGCTGCGGCACCGGCCTGGATCGAATTAAAAAACGGGAAAGCCACCAACAAAGCTAACAACGCGCTGGCTGCCCGTCGTGTGCTGAGCGAAAGCGAATCGAAAGCGGATCGCTGCCACATGCTATCACTGGGGGTAATTGACGGTTTTTGAACAGAAGCGGGTGGCGAGAAGTGGACCAAACTCCGCTGCATCACGACTTTATCCAATCATAACGAAATCTCGCAAGCAACGGGAGGCAGTAAACCGGGAATGCCAAATTTGTATTGATTGCCACCCTTAAATCCAACTAATATTCCCGACCTTCGTTTTTGACCCGCGTTTAGGAAGGGCATCCAATGATTGATGTGCAAGAGATTGCCAAACTCCAGGAACAAACGGTCGCCAAATGGCACCAGGAAAAAATCACCAATCCGTATTCGGGGTTGCTGGAGATCGTTTGTCAGCAACACAGTTTCAACTATCGACTTTGGCATGAGGAGGACCAGGCGCGATGTCCCAACGCCGATGACAAGACCATCGCCCAGGTAAAACGAAACATCGATCAATTGAATCAGAAACGAAACGACTGGATCGAGAAGATAGATGACGGTTTAACTATGCTGTTGGAGGAGCGTGGCGTGATTCCCCATTCGCGGGCGCCGATCAACACAGAGACACCCGGCAGTGTGATGGACCGATTGTCTATTCTGGCATTGCGGATTTACCACTTGCAGGAGCAGCTGCAGCGACAGGACGTTGCGCCGGACCACATGGATTCAGTCCGTCACAAGATAGCTGTCTGCCAACTTCAAAAAAATGATTTGGTGGTCGCATTGCAGCAATTGCTCAATGAGATTGGATCGGGTGACAAGCGCCATCGAACTTATCGGCAATTCAAAATGTACAACGATCCTAAACTCAATCCTTATCTTAACGGTCAAATCACACGTCGCGCTGGCTAGGGTGGCACATCATTGGCGCGACTCCCCAACCGGTTCGGCGTCGGTTAGAATCGACTGCTGCCAAATAGAAGAATGACCACGTGAAACTCCCCCATGGCAGATTCCGATACGGCCGCGGCTACCAGCGCCAATTTGGATACTAACTCGGAAACGACGCGGCTGTCTGACCCATCAACAGAGCCCGCTCCTATCAAATCCTTACCGCAGCCGCAACGAATTCGACGGTCCAGCGGCTGGAGCATCGGGCTGGCAATCATCGTTGGCCTGATCATGTTTGGCAATACGCTGTTTCCCAGGCTGCATTTCTTGTTCGATGTGATGGGCAATTTTCAATGGCAATGGGTTTTGGTCCTGTTGGCGCTGGCGACATATCAGGCAATTCGGCGACGTTGGTTGTGGATGAGTTTGATCCTGGCCATAGCGTTTTTTCCCGCCATGAACATCCTCACTTTATACGTGCCGGGCTGGCAACCAGCCCGCGGCGACACAGTGCTGCGGGTGATGTCACTCAACATTCGTTACGACAACCAGCAGATGGACCAATTGCACCAATTGATCCGTGACGTCGATCCGGATGTAATCTGCGTGGCCGAAATGACGCCCCGGCAAGTGGCGCAACTCGCCGCCATGGGCACTGAATTCCCCTATTCGTCTCAGCACAGGCATCTGCCTTGTGGCAACGTTATTTTCAGTAAATATTCAATGAACGACGTGCCGGTGTGGACGGGCAATCTCGCTTCGAACTGGTTGCCGATGACCGTCGTGCAGATTCAAGTTGAAGGACAAAGCGTCATCCTCGTCCACGCGCACCTGACGTCACCCACGAGCATGAATCGCTGGAACAAACGGGAAAAACAAATTTCACAACTGCACGAACTCGTGGAAACGCTTGACCGACACCCGCATATCGTCATGGTTGGCGATTTTAATGCGACGACGCACTGCTACTCGTTGTGGCAATTGCTCGAACAAACGCGGATGCGAGATAGCCGCCGGGGTTTTGGTTTGCAAAATTCATGGCCCAGCTGGTTCTGGCCGCTGCGCATCTGCATTGACCATGTGTT
>JBFILF010000635.1:0-2201 GCA_041599835.1 Pirellulaceae bacterium | reverse complement strand
TACAAACGCAATTTGGTAGCGGACTCAATAAACGCCTTGACCACGTCGTCGCTGAATGCCAATACCGACTCATCGACGTTGTGCGTCGGTAACCGCTCAATCCGATCAGCGAACTTTTCAAACCAGATTGCGTTGGTGACAAAGTTGCGGTCGGCGGTTCGGTAGTTTCGCAAATCATCAATCAGCGAACACAAAGAGTCGAAATAGTGTTTGGTGATTTCGGCCGGGTCGGAATAAATCGATCTGTACTCGGCGGTCGTTGTATCAACGGTTAAATCGTGCTCTGGCGCATCGAGGAGGCTGATGACACGCCGAAAGCTGGACGTGGATATCGTGCCGCCCACGCGAATCGATTGTTCGACGATTTCAGGCCTCCACTGAATCGATTCCGGTACGGCCACGCCTCCGTTGTCGAGAATCTGCAACACCAGATCGTGAGCCACCGGTTCGATCGAACTGATGTCCTCGGCAAAATCCACTTGTATTTCGACTTGAATTTTGTCGCGGACCATCGCCCGCAGGGAAAATCCCGTGACGGAGCTTGCCAATTTGGCAAACGTTTTAGCGTCAATGTTTTGTTTCGTCAAAAACTCGGAATCACGGACGTCCTCAAAGATTTGCATTTGGCTATAGGCGTGTTCCAAATCAACGGCAAACACCAGTTGGTTTCCCAGATTGGCAGCTTCAAAAACTGTCTGCTGCAAATACGAATGATCCAGCGTCTGGTCGGTTTTCAGTTGACGAAGCCAATGCACGAAGTGTTGCCGCTCGGCCGGCGAGTAGCTTGCCAGCAACTGGTCGTTCATTGGGAAAACATACATGTTATTGGGCAGTTCCGTGAATGCTTGCCCCAAGGCCTCGTCGGGTGTTCCTTGTCGCGTCTTGCGAATCGAATCGTAAATGGGTTGGGCCTCGATTCGCATCAGGGCCACGGTCCACTTTGGGTCAAGCGTGCGCTGATCGACATTGGCGGCTACGACAAATAAATCGGACCCCGACGGTATGAATCCCATGCCGGATTGAAACTGTTGGGCGAGCGATTCGAACCAGCCTTCCGTCTTGGCCACTTGGCTGGAACGAATTTGTTGAACGTTCACCACCAAAACCGCATTGGCGTCTGATGGCATTTTGGATATGGATTCGTCGATCACCGTGGCTTGGGCCAGCAACTGAGTCGCCAGCATACAATTCACGCCGGCAATGACCGCCACGACGAGAATCTTGCCCAGAAAAGTTTTGGTGTTCATTTGAGTCTCTCCTTATTTGGTTGTTTCATTCTTGACACACCCATTTTTTGAAGCGCGCAAATAATAATGGCGTCAACGATGGGCAGCGAGCGAGCGGATCGGCGCAGGGCGGTGCGAATTGGGTCGTCCACCCGCGGGAATTGTCCCCCAATGGAAGCTCCAAAACAGCACGCTAACGCCTGCGCGGAGCATTTGATTCCGACACGTCAACATATGATGCAAAACCGGTACCTAACAGCCATAAATCAATTGATTGTGTTCGAAAACGGGATGAGATTTATTCCGATTTGGGGTTCGTGAAACGGCGCCGAACAATGGGTAGAATGCATCCTGAATTCATGGCTGACTTTGGGAACAGAGAATCTAATGAAGCTAATGTGGCGAATTTTGTCTTCCTGGCTTTTGGTCGTCGCATGGTGGCCGCTACCGATTTTGGCTCAGTCTGCGCTAACCGCGGACCAGCAGCGCGCGATGGAGCACATAACCGAACAGCGAGTTACCACTACGATCTCTTTTTTGGCTTCCGATGAACTGGCGGGTCGCGACACTCCATCGCCGGGTCTGCGTGTGGCAGCCGCATACGTGGCCGCGAGATTTCGCGGCGCCGGACTCGAAGGCGGTGGCGCGAATGGTTCCTTTTATCAAATGGCGTCCATCGATCGAGTGCAGACGCCCAACTCGGGTGTCGTGTTGACTGACGCTCAAGGGGAGCCGATACCGCATTTTGGTTTGCTCGCCGGCGGCCCGATTGCGGTGGAAGCGTCCGGCCCGGTCGCACCTATTCAATGGAGGAATGAGATCGGTGATTCGCGCTGGACGGGGCCCGTTCTTGCAAAATATGAAGGGACCGACTCAACGCGACGGGCGCCCTATGCAATTGCCAGAACGACGCGGCAATTGCACGAGGCTGGCGCCACAGCTTTGTTGCTGCAAGTCGATCCCGATCATCAATTA
>JBFILF010000634.1:0-2223 GCA_041599835.1 Pirellulaceae bacterium | reverse complement strand
GACTGAGCGTGTTTGGCTTGCGCGTCGCGACTTTACTGGGGCGCGTCACAATGGGAACCAGCGTATTTTTAAGTTGCTGTTCAATCCACAATGTCTGAAACGACAAAAACCGAAGTCGGCAGTTACTTTATTTCCAACTACCCGCCGTTTTCACAATGGAAACCCGAGTATCTGCCGCTGGTCCAGCATGCATTGGCGCAACCGCCTCGCGACGTTCCGCTCGGCCTGTATTTGCACATTCCGTTTTGCCGCAAGCGATGCAAGTTTTGTTATTTCAAAGTGTTTACCGATGTCAACGCGGCCGAGATTGAACGCTATGTGTCGGCCTTGTCTCGCGAGATTGAACTGGTCAGCCATCAGCCGGTGATGGGCGGACGTCCCTTCCGTTTTGTTTACTTTGGCGGTGGCACGCCCTCGTATCTTAGCGTGCGACAGTTGACGTCACTGGTCGATCGCCTTCGCGAAAACATCAGTTGGGATCAGGCTGAAGAAGTCACGTTTGAATGCGAACCAGGCACGCTTCAGGAACCAAAGGTCAAGACGCTGAAAGAATTAGGAGTCACCCGCCTCAGCCTGGGGGTGGAAAACTTTACCGATGAGATTCTCAATGAAAATGGCCGCGCGCACCTGTCCAAGGAGATTTATCGGGCCTGGCAATGGATTCAGGATGCGGATTTTCCCAACGTCAACATCGACTTGATCTCGGGCATGGTGGGCGAGACCTGGGATAATTGGAAGCTCAATATTCAAAAGACGATCGAGTTGTCGCCCGAAAGCGTGACGATTTACCAGATGGAATTGCCATTTAATACGGTTTATTCCAAAGATATCTTGGGCAACAAAATTGCAACGCCCGTCGCCGATTGGCCGACCAAACGGGAGTGGGTCAATTACGCGTTCGACGAATTGATGGCGGCCGGCTATCACGTCAGCAGCGGTTACACGCTGGTCAAGAATCCTTCCCAAGTCAATTTCAGCTACCGCGACAATCTGTGGCAAGGTTCCGACTTGTTGGCGACCGGAATTGCCAGTTTCGGGCACGTTTCCGGCATCCATTATCAAAACAAAGCGGACATGAATGAGTATTTGACGGACCTGCTGGAACGCGGCGTGTTGCCGCTGGGTCGCGCCATGAAGCCCACCGAGCATCAGTTGTTGGTGAGGGAGATGATTTTGCAACTGAAACGCGGATTCCTGGATCGCCAGTACTTTCAGGACAAGTTTGGTGTCGATATCGTCGATCACTGGAGCGACGAATGGCAACAACACGTGGCCGACGGATTCGCCAGGATCGAAAACGGGCGGATTGAATTGACGCGTCAAGGGCTGCTCCGCGTCGATGGGCTGTTGCCAGTATTCTTTGAGCCCGAACATCGGGGCGTTCGCTATACCTAACAAAACATCCGTATGGGTTGTGTGAAATCGGCGCCTTCGAACCCTGGCGAAAACGAATGTTGTTGGATACCCACAGCAGGCGATGGAGGACGTTCGTTTTGATGGCGGGCGGGGATGCAAAACAATTTTCAGCGTACTGGCTCGAGAGGCTTTCGATCGCACCGTTATCCTGACGTTTGTCCATGTCTGACCACTTAACGTTTATGATGGGCGAGTTCCAAGCCGAATTCCCCACCGATCGTCACTATGCCGACAACCACATGTGGGCGCTGGCACGGGACGATAACGGTCTGTACCGATTTGGATTTACGGCTTACGCCGTGCGATTGTTGCAGGACGTGTATTTCCTGGACTGGTTGTTGGACGCGCCCGCCAAACTGACACGAAAACAGGAAATCGGGTCGATTGAGAGCAAGAAGGCGGAAAGCGCATTATTTGCCCCAATTGCGGGGAACCTGCTGCAGTTCAACGGTCAGTTGATGTCTGATCCGTCGGCAATCAACGTCGACAAATATGAACAAGGCTGGTTGTTTGAAATCGCCGGCGATGGCCTTTCGCTGCTGACCGCTGAGCAGTACGTGAGGCACCTGGAATCGGTATGGGAAACAACACAACGCACGATCAAGGGCCAGCTTAATCAGTGAAAGTGTGCCACGGAGCGCCCCGTTCTGGTACAATGCGGCTTAAATAGTTTCGCCCAAATTGCATCGAGTCATGTCAAAACGCCTTACCGTTGTCGTTTCGCAAAGTCAAAGTCAGCATCCGGCCAAGCGACAGCTGGAAGAGGATATCGTCGCGGGTTTGCTATTGGAACGCGGCATCGACGTG
>JBFILF010000633.1:0-2235 GCA_041599835.1 Pirellulaceae bacterium | reverse complement strand
GGTTTGCGAATCACTGGAGCACGCTGGCCATGATCGCGCTTGGTTTGCTGGCCCTGTTGGCCCTGCTGGTGCTGCGCGGGCGGCTGGCTTTCGCGCAGGATGACGGCAGCCCGATGGCAGAATCAACCCATACCGATCCCGCGCCAAACTCTGGCTCGATCCAACCGGTGGCCACCATTGATATCAACGCTCCGGGCATTGGTCCGCACGATGCCAACCAAGAGATTCAGCGGCAACTGGATCAATGGCGTCGCCAGAACCCGGACGTGGCCACGGCGTCGATTCGTCAATGGCTGGAAAAAGCAGGTTAAGTACATTTATCCGATCACTCGGAGGCCGTCACGATGATGAAGTGCGTTTTGAGATGTTGGGTGTTTGCCGCCAGCGCTCTGCTGTTGACGGCTGACGCGAGAAGCCAAGAGCAAGCGGTATCAACTTGGATGCCCGCGGTCAATGAAATCCAATCCACCCTCGGATCAAACACGGTGGCGGCCAACGGGGACTTGCAGGGAATTGGATCCAAATCCATCGATTGGTTGTCAAAACAAATTGCCCTGCCGACGGGCAACACCGAGCCTGGCACCTTTCAGTGGTTGTCCGGTGGCGCGTCCAATCGGTCTTTGGTCAAAACGGGCGCTACCCTCGTTCTGGTGATTAGTCTGTTCCTGTTGTTCGTGTTTGTGTTGCGCCTCAATCGAAACACTGGACGATCCGCGTTGCCGGGCGATGTCGTCGCCGTGCTCGGTCAAACTCAATTGGCACCCACGCAACGACTACAGCTGATCCGGTTGGCCAGCAAAATCCTGCTGGTGTCCAGCACTCAACATGGTTCGCAAACGCTTGGCGAAGTCACCGATCCCGAAGAAGTTTTCCGCATTGAGTCGATCTGCCGCAACGGAAAATGGCCGGGATTCTCGCAATCGCTAAAACAAAAGGCGGAACAGCAGGCGCAACAGCGACGGCAGTCGCAAGCTGTGAACGAACCCGCACGGGGGGGCGGTCGCACGCTGCTCGAGGCCTGAACGAACCGCGGCGGTCGCATGGTCCGCGTCATCATTCCCTCCGGTCATCGCAAGAGAGACTGACATCAGCCAGAAAATCTTCCAACGCGGATCGATCAACGGAAATCGTCGCCGGATTCACCCGGCATTGGGCCGAGGCCGGCCATGTTTGCGAAGTTGGCGCGCCTTGGGCTGGGCGATTCGCATGTCGGCCCTGGTGTTGTTGACAGTTTTGTTTGCCTGCCCGATTCTCCCATGCATGGCGCAAACCACTCCGCCGATGGCCATGAGTCCCGGCACCGCGCCGCAGGCCGACACCGCCGATTCGACGCGAGATTTCGCCGACATTGACGAGTGGATCAAGCCGGAAAACCTGGGCGCGACCTTCAAGACGTTGGGCCTGATTTCAATTCTCAGCCTGGCACCAGCCATTTTAATGATGACCACCTCGTTCATTCGCATCGTGGTCGTTTTGAGCATCCTTCGCCAGGCGATTGGGGCTCAGCAGTTGCCGTCGACACAAATCATCACCGCCCTGGCCCTGTTCATGACGTTTTTGATCATGGCACCGGTGTGGCATGACGTCAAAGACGAAGCGATTCTCCCCTACATCAATGGCGATGGTGCCATGTCCTTGGAGGAAGCCTGGGACCGCGGCAGCCGCCCGGTTAAAGGCTTTATGGTTCGCCAAATCGACGCCGCCAAAAACGTTGAGGACATATGGCTGTTCTATCAATACCTGCCTGAGGCCCAGCGAGAGCAGCGGCCGGCAACCTATAACGATATTCCGATCCACGTGTTATTGCCGGCGTTTGTGATCAGCGAGCTCAAGATTGCCTTTTTGATCGGATTCCAGATCTTCATGCCCTTTCTGGTGATCGATCTGGTCGTTACCAGCGTGACAACCTCCATGGGCATGATCATGTTACCGCCGACCATGATCAGCTTGCCGCTCAAGCTGGTGTTGTTTGTTCTTACCGACGGCTGGAATCTAATCGTCGGAATGTTGATGCAAAGCTTTCAGGCATACGCGTAACTCGAACACGGATAATCCATGGATCCCCAAACTTCCATTGACATTGCACGCCAGGCGGTTCATGTCGGGTTGTGGATCAGCGCGCCAATGTTGATCGCCGGTGTGCTGGTTGGTCTGATCGTTGGCGTGTTGCAAGCCATGACGCAGATCCATGATCAGACGATTCAATTTGTTGCCAAGCTGGTGGTGATGGCGTTG
>JBFILF010000632.1:0-2235 GCA_041599835.1 Pirellulaceae bacterium | reverse complement strand
CCACCCCCGGCAAACGGCGTTGGCTCGCAAAAATACCGGGTCGACGGGATGACGGGCATTTCGGTGTCGATCAAATCATCCCAGGGCAAGGAGACGGCACTGGCATCGGAAAATTGTCGTTCGATGAATTCCGATTGATCGGGGCACATTTCACACAATAACTGCGGGTCGCAGGGACGTGCCAATTCCCGACACACCCTGATCGCGATCATCAACAGCTGCTTCGCCAGCCGGTCCCGCTCGGCCGGTTGTACTTGGCCGACGAACGGTTCGATTCGAGCACGCGGGTTGCTGCGAAATTCCTCTTCGAATTGTTCGATCAGTTGATCGAACCGCTGCGGTTTCCAGGCGTGAGTTAACAAATCGTCTCTACCCATCTTTAGCGTCTCCCCATGCCGATTTGGATCGAGCCGGTTTCGATCCCGGTTGGCATATGCCTACTGAATATATGTTTGTATTACCTAACAACTGTCGAAAAATTCTGTATTTTCAAGGTCTCCGCGGCCAAATGCCGACGAATCAATGCCGAGAGATCGATGATGAGCATCAGATCAACACTCACGCAATTGCCGAAAAGCACAACACATTTTGGCCCCTAAAATGGAATGTGCTCGCTGCGGCAAAATTCGTGTAACGGGAGTCTCGGCGACTCTTTGTAGAATTGGGTGCTAAGGCACGTGCGTTGCATCGGTCGCCAAGGATTCAGTGACGATTTTTTGCCCAGGTCTCTGACACCGCACGAGCAACTCGCGGCGCCACCGTCTTGTCCAGCGGATCGGGCAAGATGCGATCCGGGGTGGGTTCCGCTACGGTTTCGGCCAGTGCATGGGCTGCGGTGATTTTCATTTCATCCGATATGGCCGTGGCCCGGGCATCGAGCGCCCCGCGAAAGATGCCTGGGAATGCCAGCACATTGTTGACCTGGTTGGGAAAGTCGCTGCGTCCGGTTCCCACCACGGCCGCACCAGCCGCCCGCGCTTCGTCCGGCATAATTTCGGGCACCGGATTGGCCATCGCCAGGATGATGGGTTCGTCGGCCATGACACGAACGTCTTCGGCGTTAAGCAAATTGCCGCGGCTCACGCCGATAAACACATCCGCGCCGACCAGAATCTGTTTCAGCGTTCCCTGTTGATTGCCGCGATTGGTAAAGGGCAACAATGCCTGTTTTTCTGGCGAAAGGTCTTCGCGTGCGCGATGAATGGCTCCCTTGGAATCGCATACAATGATGTCCTTGACCGGAATGCACACGTTGGGATCGTGGCCAACACAACGCAGCAATTTGGCAATGGCGGTGCCTGCCGCGCCCGCTCCGTTAATGACCACGCGCAGGTCACCCAGTGAACGATCCAGCACTCGACCGGCGTTGATCAATGCCGCCAGCAACACAATAGCGGTGCCGTGTTGGTCGTCGTGGAAAACCGGAATGCCCAAATCCTGCAGCCGGTTTTCCACCTCAAAACAACGCGGCGCCGAAATGTCCTCCAGGTTGATACCGCCGAACACCGGGGCGATGTGACGTACCGTCGCAATCAGCTCATCGGTATCCTGCGTATTGAGGCATATCGGCCAGGCGTCAATCCCGGCGAACTCGCGAAACAGCAGGCATTTGCCCTCCATCACCGGGATGGCCGCCAGCGCGCCGATATTGCCCAGCCCCAACACCGCCGACCCATCGCTGACGACCGCGACCGAGTTATGTTTGATCGTCAGGTCGTAGGCCTTGCCGGGGTCTTTGGCGATGACTTCACACGGCCGAGCGACGCCGGGCGTGTAAGCCAGGGCCAGATCATGACGGTTGCTGATCGGCATCTTGTTGAGGACACCGATTTTGCCGCGAAGTTGCTCGTGAACGATTAAACTGCGTTCGTACAGGTCGGCCACATCACTCCCCGAGCCACTGCCGCTAGCCAATTTGTTGATGGCCTCATGATACCAACTCGAAACTGCAAGCTCCATCAACCGATAGGATGAACCCGGTTGATGTCAACAGGTGCGTACGTTTTGGTATCTTATAGGGTAGTCCCCAAACAGAATTCGTTTGCAGCGTCCTTTTTATGGTCGAGGTTCAGCATGGCAATGGCAACGTCGCAGGAGAAGCGGATGGTCGGTGACGAAGTCCAACATTTTATGTCAGGTTTGATAAAGAGAAATCCGGGTGAACCCGAGTTTCAACAAGCGGTGCAAGAAGTCGTCGAAACGTTGATGCCATTTGTGTTGGAACATCCCCAGTAT
>JBFILF010000631.1:0-2248 GCA_041599835.1 Pirellulaceae bacterium | reverse complement strand
TTCCGTTGTTTGATCGAAAACCCGGTTCGAGCAAGTTCATTGAACACGTTTTCACGAGTTGGGTCAATGATTTCGTGAAGGCGGGGTTTGCGGAGGCAGCAAAACCCCGGCGGAAACCAGTTGTGGTGTGGGCGAGACGACTTCGGTGGCGGGCTATTGACACGAGCCGCAACGCTGCCGCTGCGTCAACACTGCTGGCAGGCGCCAACCACATGTCACCAGCACAACGCGCTTGCCGTTGACTGCTGCCAAACTGATGGGGCGTTTAGTGAACGGCATCCGCATTCGCATCGGCCGCCAACTGCACCAGAAATTTATGCGCGTCATCGGCCAACTCGCGCACCACTTCGGCGGCCGGCTTGACCTGGTTGACCAGCTTTTTTTTTGCTGGCGGCCGCCGCCAGTTCGGGACCCGTTACAAATCCCATAGGCGCCGCAAAAATGGGAATGTCAATACTCAACAATTCACAAGGTTTCGAGCCGAACATCTCGATACCGCATACCACCATGAAAACACGCGGGTTGCCTGGCAGGACGTAGCGCCGGTAAACTCAACGCCGATGAGTACGCGCGCCCGCACCGGCCAACTAAATTTTCAATTTTGCGATTTCCGGATTGGCAAGTCGCAAAAATCGTCACCGCGAATGGTCGCGGTCGTTGGCCCCGGTTACGGATCGATACGAGTTGCCTCAATGCAGGATTAACACACCGGATGCTCGTGACCTGCTCCTGTGCAAGTGAGCAGGTTTTGTGCTGCGCGGACGAAGATTGACCGGTTTATAGGCGTCCGGCGAAACAATCGCCTGTCGCCCAACGCCGCTTGGCGCGCTGGACCTAAACCAACCTGTTCGATAATAATTCCTGCAACGCTAGCGCCCTTCGCGTCACGCAGCTGCCAAAATCGAAGCCGCAACAAAAGCTACGCGTCCACGGCGTCCGTCTTGTCTGACGACCCTTGCTGAAAAGGACGCATGTCGCCAGGTGAACGGCACACGATTTGCATTTCACCATCTCGGCAAGGTTTACATATGACTACATTGAACTTCAGCCGAAATCTGCTGCTTTCCCTGGCGATCTTCTTGTCAGGGATTTTGGCGAGCGCTACGTTTGCAGTGCCCCAAAAGCAGCCTGACCTGAACCCGGCTGGGTCGCTGACCAATTGGCAGGTCGAGCGAGTTTGCCTGCTACCGGCCGACGACACCGAGTCGACGCTTACTGACAAGCACCGCCAATTGGCGCTCGGAACCATTTGGTCGGTTGTTCCAGTCGAGCTGAATCTAGCCCCGATTAATCTGGGCGCCGCTGTTTTCGCCTCGTCCTGGTCTCTCTTTGACCAGGGAATCCGGCTGCAGATTTAAGTCTGCCGCTCTGATTTCGCCGGATTTTTTTGTCTTCCAGACGCCAGCAGATCTGGAAGGGCGACTTTCAAAAGCAATTGGAACCGCCTGTCGGCGCTCCTCGCCGATGGGCTGCAAATAAAGAAGACATAAGCCATGAGAAAAAACGACAAGCGAACGTTACATAAAACGGCCCGCGACAAGACAGGCAATACGGAATCGATTATTCAACGGGTGGCCTGCCTGACGTCCTCCGGACAATACCAGAAGGGGTTGGATGTCGCCCGTTCCGCGCCGTGGGATTCCAGGCTGCGTAACGCGGCAGGTGTGTGCCTGATGAGAATGGGGCGGGCCAAAGAAGCAGTTGACCTGTATCGAAGTCTCGTGTTGCAACCAGGCTGTACCTGGACGCGACCGGACATTCCCCTGATTCACAAGACGAATTTCGCAACGGCACTGTTGCTGGCCGGGCACCCCGCCGGTTGCCTGGAAATACTGGACGAAATCCTTAACGATCAACTCGCCGTGGTTCAAAACCTCCGCACCGCCATTGTTCGATGGCAGAAAGGGCTGAAGTTTTGGCAAAAGTTGGATTGGCGCGTGGGGAGAGTCGAGCCACGCAATTGCTTCGTGCCCATAGACTTCGAGCCGGGCCAATTTGATTGGCCCCCCCAAACTCGGCAGGTGAGCGACGTACCCGCGGCGATCGAGTCCGACACGCACTCGGCCAGTTCAGTGGTCCCCACTGCATGATGAAGTAGCCGGATTAGTTCGCGTGTCATTCTCGATGTCTTGCAAAAACTCAATGATTTTCGCGCGTTTTTTTGCGGACGGGTTTGAGGCGACCTGAACTAGAAAAGGTATGGCGCACGCCGTTGCATCGTAAACCGACTGCTGATGCAGGATCGACG
>JBFILF010000630.1:0-2268 GCA_041599835.1 Pirellulaceae bacterium | reverse complement strand
CACCCCTCACAAGTTCGGCCTAGGTGAGCACGCAATTGTCGTTGGCGGCCCAGCTGAATTACAATGCGCGGTCATGAACGTGATCTCGCTGCAATCCGGCAGCAACGGCAATTGCTTTTACGTTGAGGCGGAAGACGTTCGCCTGCTGTTCGACGCTGGCATCACCGGCAAACAAGCGCAGACGCGGTTGGCGCGACACGGTCGCGATATCAACCAATGCCAGGCGTTGTTTATTTCCCACGATCACGGTGACCACACGCGGTCGATGGGGATTTTTCATCGCAAGTTTGACTTGCCCGTTTACATCACGAAAAAGACGTTGCGCGCCGCCACATTTGATCGCAACTTGGGACCAATTCAAGACGTGCGATTTTTTCGGCCGGGTGACTCGAGCCACTTTCAATCGAGCTCCGGCGCAGGTGTCGTCGTGCATACCATTCCTACACCCCATGACGGGGTCGAGGGCGTGGCCTTTGTGATCGAACACAAGGACAAACGAGTCGGTATCTTGACCGACCTCGGTCACGTGTTCGATGGTCTTCGCGACGTGCTGTTGTCGTTGGACGCGGTGGTGATTGAGAGCAACTATGACCGCCACATGCTGGCCAACGGCTCATATCCCGAGTCGCTTAAACGTCGGATTCGCGGTCGCGGTGGACACCTATCCAACGATGAGGCGGCCGAACTAATCAGCAAAGTATCGATGTTCCGGCGTCTCAAGTGGGCCTGCTTGTGCCATCTGTCGGAAGAAAACAATGAACCAGATGTGGCAGTGGATACCCACCGCCGATTGCTGGGTTCGTCGATCAAGATTCACGTTGCCAGTCGCTACGGAGTATCGGACGTAATGGAGGTTTAGATGCCACACGGTGCGGCCTGGCTCAAAATTCGGTGCTTCGCCGGCGCGGTGGCGGTGGTTGTTAGCGGCCTGGTATGCGGCAAATTGTCGCCGGCGCAAAACGTCTCTTCGCGCTGGGAAATTCGCCAACTGGGGATCGATGCCAACGAGGGGATCGATTTGGCCGATTTTAATCGCGACGGCTTGATCGACGTGGTCGCCGGGCGAAATTGGTACGCGGCACCCGATTTTGTGGCGCGTCCGGTGCGATTGATCGACGATTGGAACGGCTATGTGGAAAGCAACGGCGATCACGCGTTGGACGTCGACGGCGATGGTTGGGTCGATGTCGTGGCCGGTTCGTTCTTGCCGACGCAGGTGCACTGGTATCAAAACCCTGGAGCCGCCGGCCTGCAACAGGGGCGCCTATGGCCAAAGCGATTATTGGTCGATACCGGTCACAGCCAGAATGAGGCACAGTTATTGGTCGATGTGCTGGGGGAGGACCGGCCGCAGTGGATCGTCAACAGTTGGAATAAGGGGTCGCCTCTGCGTCTGTGGCGGTTTGAAAAACGTCAAGCCGCCGATGCCGCCGACCCAGTTACCCTGTCGCCCGTCGAAATCAGCCCGCGCGGCAACGGCCATGGTTTGGGTGTGGGCGATCTCAACGGCGATGGCCGGCTCGATATCCTCACCGGACAAGGTTGGTTTGAGCATCCGGATTCGCCGACAGCGCGCGGCGGCTGGCGCTACCGCGCCGACTGGGATATGCACGCCAGCGTCCCCATGATCGTGCACGACGTCGATGACGATGGTCGATCCGACATCCTGGTGGGCAACGCACACGACTTTGGATTGTATTGGTGGCGACAATTGCCTCCGCAGGCCGACGGCACAACCAGCTGGGAAAAGTCCATGATCGACGACCGCTTCTCTCAGCCGCATTGTCTGCACCTGGCCGATTTGGACGGCGACGGGTCTGCGGAACTGATCACTGGTAAACGAGTCCGGGCGCACAACGGAAACGATCCGGGCGCCGACATGCCACCCTGCTTGTACGCTTATCGCTGGCAACCGGCGGAAAATCGGTTTATGCGTAGCGTGATTGAGGAGGGTCATGTGGGCACGGGCCTGCAGATTCGCAGCGGGGACCTCAACGGCGACGGGCGAACCGATCTGGCGGTCGCTGGCAAAAGTGGCACGTATGTTCTATTGAACTTGCCACGCATCAGCCGTGATCAATAGGAATCCGCTTGATCACCCACGGCAGTGGCCCGCCAGCGCGCCGGCCTGCGCATCATCTGTGCCCAGCAACGGCGGTGGACAAGTCACGTGATCCAGAAAATCGGCGCTGGTCCGGGCACATTTTAAGGACTCGCTCCAGTTCGGCAGGGATATTTGCTGAATTCCGGCAACCACCGAATTACATT
>JBFILF010000629.1:0-2312 GCA_041599835.1 Pirellulaceae bacterium | reverse complement strand
CGCCGTCGCCGCGATTTGGCCAGTCGCATCAATCTATTGATGCAGGATCTGTTAAGTCACCTGAGCCTGGATCTGGTCAACCAGGAAAACTTGATTCCGACGGCGGGCCGATAATCAGCTCCACTTGTTTCGCCTCTCGTCAAGCGTCTCATCACGCTGACCGCGCGATCCGTTGTTCCGACACGTTGTAGCCTTGACGCAGTCCCGCGTTTCATTGACGAAGGCTGCGACCCGGCAAGCAAATGCTCGCTTCACGCGCCCTCCCGTTACCCGATTGAACATTCGCCAGGCGTGCGGTAGTCTACCAGCACTTTCACAAAACTAACGCAAGGCCCCGTGCTCGACGCTGCGGGCGATCTGTTTAACGACGTGCTTTTACTAGTGAGGTCATGCAATGGCTTACGAACTGCCCGAACTTCCCTACCCCTATGACGCGCTGGAACCCCATATCGACGCGCGCACAATGGAAATCCACCATACCAAACATCACAACGGATACGTGTCAAAAGTCAACGATGCGATTAGCGGAACGGATTTCGAATCAAAGTCGGTCAATGACTTAATCGCCGACCTGGCCGCAGTGCCGGAAAACATTCGTACGGCGGTCCGAAATAATGGCGGCGGACATTCCAATCACTCATTGTTCTGGACCGTGATGAGCGGCAGCGGCGGTGGTAAGCCAGATGGCGATCTGGCGGCAGCCATCGACGCCGCTTTTGGAAGTTTCGACGAGTTCAAATCGAAGTTCAGTAATGCCGCCGCCACGCGATTTGGCAGCGGCTGGGCTTGGCTCAGCCTCAACAATGGCCAGCTAACCATGGAGAGCACCCCCAATCAGGACAGCCCACTGATGGAGGGTCGGACGCCGATCCTGGGGATCGACGTGTGGGAGCACGCCTACTATTTGAACTATCAAAATCGGCGGCCCGATTACATTTCGGCATTTTTTAATGTGATCAACTGGGACGAAGTCTCGCGGCGATACGCCGAGGCCAGGTAATGGGGCGAGCTAACGGTTGCATTCAAACCGCGGCCACGCACCAATAGTCGTTTGTGCGATTCACTACGGCATGGGCAGCCTACCTGCGCGCGTCCGCTAGCGGTGCAAGCGCGCTGCAGCTTCGAAATTATGCAAAAACGGCGTTGACCCGTCGGCGCGCCGTTTCTAGTATCCCGCCGCTTCCCGTTGTCGCGCAGGGCCAAGTTCCCTGCGCGCAACGTGTTCGATAATGTCGCGGATAAATTTTGAGGCTGTTCATGAATCGTCGCGCGCTATTTTGTTTCCTGATTGCTGGAATGATCACGTTGCCGTTTTCCGGATGCAAATCGGGTAAGTTGGCCATGCCGCAAATGCCTAAAGTGAGCATGCCCAGCTTGGAAATGCCCAAACTGGCCATGCCCGACGTGCGGTTCTGGAAAAAGGATTCCGATACGCTGAGCGATGACTACATCGAACCGCCGTCCCGCCAATTCTCGCCAGACTCGAGTATCTCGAAAAACGGCACGGCGACGGAGCAGGGCAACTCGGATCGATTGTCCGATCAATTGGCCAGCCGCAGCACAACCAAAGACAGACCTTATTCGATGAATATGGATCCATCCGCCGACGCAGCCGGCACATCGTCCGGCACTTCATCGCGATCCCTGGAGAACTTCAAATCCGATTTGGAAAGTGCCTACGGCAAATTAGCGGCATCGCCGCAAAGTCCACCACAAACACCCGTGGCGAAGTCTTCGGATGCAAACGTCGATCGGAATAGTCCGTTCGGCGGTACGAGTTATGCGTCATCCCCTCAGGCGACACCCAACACGCAATCTTCTCTGCAGCCGCGGTTTTCGGGCAATGCATCCAACACACAGTCGGCTCCCGTCCCCAGTTATGAACGGTTGGCAAAATTGGATGCCCAGGCTAAAGCCCAATCGCCCCTGACACCCAGCCTGGGAACATCCGGTTCGCAGTCCATCAAGAACCCGTACATTAGCCAGGCTGATGCCGCATTGAGCGGCGACGCTGAAAAGAATTCGGCGCAAAACGTCAGTTACGAACAATACCCCAGCACGCCCTACAAGCCGTATCAACCTCGCGACACTGCCGCATCGGATAACGAAGTGATCGACGCGCCCTCGGCGGTCGGATCGCAGGTCGCCGAGCCCGCCCCGGCATCCTCGAGCAGTTCCGTTCCGGACATCTTGCTCCGCGGACAAGGCTCCTACGCACCCGGCAGCATCAATGCACTAGAGTCAGTCAAGCCGGACCAAGTCGTGGTACCGCAGTCCTTTGATTCAGGCGGCGAATTCCAGCCCAACTGATT
>JBFILF010000628.1:0-2323 GCA_041599835.1 Pirellulaceae bacterium | reverse complement strand
TTTGGCACATTTGCAGAACCGCGACCGTGAGGGAGCGCTGTTGCGTTTGATCCCTCCCTAACGGTCTGGGCTCTGTTTGGCAGTCGGGGCTTTGTTTGGCCCTCGGGCATTGTTTTCATTGTTTCTTTGGGCAACTTTTTGCAGAGCCGCGACCGTGAGGGAGCGCCGTAAGCGTTTGATCCCTCCCTGACGGTCGGGGCTCTGTTGTGATGGACGGGCCCTGTTTTGACGATGTCGGGGCTCCGTTGAGATTGAGCTTCAGCGTGCACCTGAACCACTTTCTACGTTCTTTGTCTTTATGGTGACGTACTGTTGATATATTGGTTTCAGTTCTTTCCCCACGCGCATTATCGCTCAGTTCATCAATTCGGGTGTGTGTCGTCATGAACAAAAAACAACTGATTCGATTAGGCGTGCCCGAAGATTGCGTGGCCCAAGCAATCGATGCATTGCATCGCGCTGGCACGTCGCGCGACAACCTGCCCCAGCGCCCCAAACAGCTAATTCCAAAAATTATCCAGTCACCGGACGTCTACCTGGCCGACGCCTGCTTTGGCGATTTTGCGCGGGCCCTGATCGACTACCAAAAAGAGGATCATTCCGACCAGCCGATCGAATACCGACAATGGGGTGACGACATCGACGACGCCTCGCGGCAGCAAATGGGCAACGCTTGCCGGCTGCCGATGGCGGTTGGTGCCGCGCTGATGCCCGATGCTCATAGCGGCTATGGGCTGCCCATCGGCGGTGTGTTGGCATTGGACGGCGCTGTTGTGCCATATGCCGTTGGCGTGGACATCGCCTGCCGCATGAAAATGACGGTCACCGATTTGCCGGTCGAGGTGGTCCAAGGCAACGATCCGGCCCAGTGTCGCGAACTCGACGCCGCGCTGGAGAAAGGAACACGGTTCGGCACCGGCAAACATTGGAAACGGCCCTACCACCACAACGTGCTGGACGAAGACTGGACGATCACGGCCGTCACCCGAGAAATGAAGGACACGGCCCGCAGCCAATTGGGTACCAGCGGATCAGGCAACCATTTCGTCGAATGGGGCATTCTCGTCTTGCCCGAAGAGCAGTTTGGCATCGAAGCGGGCACGTACGTGGCGCTGCTCAGTCACAGCGGCAGCCGCGGCACCGGGGCGCGCGTTTGCCAGCGGTACAGCGACATCGCGCGACGCAAACTGCCAGCCCGCTACCGTAATGACCCGCACATGCGTCATCTCGGTTGGCTCAAACTCGACGAGCCCGAAGGCCAGGAGTATTGGGCGGCCATGAATCTGATGGGCCGCTACGCTCATGCCAATCACGAAGTGATTCACCGCAACGTAACGCGACTGGCAGGCGCCCAGCGATTGGCCACCGTCGAAAACCATCACAACTTTGCCTGGGCGGAGGAGCATGACGGCAAAACGGTGTATGTGCATCGCAAAGGCGCCACGCCGGCCGGACCCGACGCGCTCGGCATCATTCCCGGCAACATGGCGGATTCGGCATTCGTGGTTCGCGGCAAAGGCAACGATGCCAGCTTGCATTCCGCTTCGCATGGCGCCGGTCGCCGCTTGTCGCGAACGGCCGCCAAAAAAGAATTCAACTGGCGCCAGTGGCATGACCACCTGCGCGACAAAAACGTGCGCCTGCTGTCCGCCGGGCTCGACGAAGTTCCCGGCGCGTACAAGAACATCCACGACGTGATGGCCGCCCAATCCGATCTGGTTGAAGTGATCGGCGAATTTAC
The DNA here is from genome assembly GCA_041599835.1 of Pirellulaceae bacterium. Lineage (GTDB taxonomy): Bacteria > Planctomycetota > Planctomycetia > Pirellulales > Pirellulaceae > CAJQPP01. The sequence continues at coordinate 582 of JBFILF010000628.1, read as the reverse complement.
GCCACGGATCGTGAAAATGTGCGGCGACGGCAGCAAGCCGGAAGACTAAGGACGAATATCCGCAAGCAAGCGTTACGCGATGCCGCGATACGTTATGCCGCCGCCGTTTCCGGGTCATCTACCCCGCGATGGAGACGCGTTAACGCCTCGATTCCCGAGGGGTTGCGGTGAAAGTACCGTCCCAATCTGCTGGCCACCAAGGCGGGCAACAGAATCAAATCGGCGAGCACCGCGCATATCAACATGCCGACCAGGCATACCGCGAATTGCCGAACCGGCCAAAAACCGCTCCAGGCAAAAAACATTAGGCCACCGCAACAAATCATTGTGGTCGTCAACATAGCCGGCCCGCAGCGTCGAATCGCAGCACGAATGGCAGCTTGACGGGCGTTATGCCGTCGCGATGAACTAAGATGCCAATACTCAGGATGCAAATAGGCGTGCAGGAAATGCACGGTGTCATCTATCGCAATGCCCAGCCCGACACTGGCGGTAAGTACAGTCCCAATATCGATTCGGCTGCCGCCCCACCCCAGGTAACCGAAAATCAAAATCGGCGGCAAAACATTCGGGAACATCGCA
>JBFILF010000627.1:0-2324 GCA_041599835.1 Pirellulaceae bacterium | reverse complement strand
TTGACGGCGGCATCCCGGTCTTTTTCCTGGTCGTGGGCGAGAAAGACGACGCCGGTGACGCCCGGTCCAATGATGGATCGAATCTCGTAACGGCCCAACACGGTGCCGACCAGTTCTTCCAGCGCGCGGGCGACGGTCAATTCCCCGCCCTCTTGGGTACCGGCCTTGGTGTCCATCCCCGCCAATTTGGGTTGATCGAGCCGCACCAGGCTGTTGCCGATTCGAAAAATCGTCCCCACGTGTATTTCCGCCTGGTCGATGTCTTGACCGTTGATTTTGGTGCCGCTGGAGCTGCCCAAATCTCGCACGGTCACCGTGTTGCCGTGACGGGCCACTTCACAGTGAATTCGGGACACGGCCGCGTCGGTCAATTTTGTGTCGCTGTCTTCGCCGCGTCCAATGGTTAACTTGCCGCCGTCATCCAGAGTAAACCAGCGGTCCTTGTCGGGTCCTTCCACAATCTTTAGATGAAATGACATGTCTATTTTGAGAAAAAGTGAAACCAAATTTGCCGAGGAAAGTCCCTCAGCCGCATTCAGGCATCGATCGGTTACATTTTGGTCGCCCGCGATGCTATTATCTTAAGTCGAAATCAAATAAACGGCGGAACATGGTCGCGGGCGGGCGACAACAACGCACTTAGAATAACAATGGTTAGCGGCAAATGCCACTCGCCCGCCGGTAGTTTCAACGTGTTCGGCGCCGGCGAAATCTGCACCGAGCGGTGAGGCCCAATCGGAATCACGGGGAACTCAACATTGGAAATCACTTGCGAAGGGTGCGGCCATTTAATTCGTTTTGGGGAGTTGACGCCCCGGTTTTGCGAGCAATGCGGCCATCGTTTGGCGCAAATCCAATCGCCTCCCGAATCCTCGACGGTCGCGCCAAAACGCGATTTGGCATCGTCCCCCGCGTCGACAAAGCGGCCGGTGAAACAAACCAAGGTGGGTCGTTACCAGCTGGGGAATCAGCTGGGTCGGGGTGGCATGGGGGCTGTCTATGAGGCGACCGATACGGCCACTGGGCGGCGGGTAGCGCTCAAGTTGCTTTCGCTGGGACGCGCTCGCGACAAAATGGCCGTGGACCGTTTTTTGCGCGAGGCGCAATTGGCGGCGCAGATTTCTCATCCGCGGACGACATTTGTTTTCGAAGCTGGCGAGGACCGCGGACGGCCCTTTATCGTCATGGAACTGATGCCGGGGCGCACGCTGCAGGACGAACTGGATGAACATGGCCATTTGACCGTGGGCCAGGCGGTCGATCACATGCTGGACGTGATCGACGGGTTAATTGCCGCGCATCAACTCAATGTCATCCACCGTGATGTCAAACCGTCGAATTGTTTTTTGGACACGGCTGGTCGCGTCAAAGTCGGAGATTTCGGCTTATCAAAAAGCCTGGTGACCGATGCCAATCTGACGCGTACCGGGATGTTTATGGGGACGCCGCTGTTTGCGGCGCCTGAGCAATTACGCGGCGACGACGTCGATCAGCGGACGGATGTGTATGCGGTCGGCGCCACGTTGTTCACCTTGATTTCGGGTCGCCCTCCGTTCGAAGGTGACGCGATGAGCGTGACCGCTCAAATCGTCTCCGATACGGCACCGACTCTGAAATCGCTCGTCGAAAGGGTGCCGCGCGGTTTGGACCGAGTTGTGGCGCGAACGCTTCACAAAAATCCGGACGAGCGGTTTCAAAACCTGCTGGAGTTAAAACAGGCTTTGTTGCCGTTTTCAAAACGCAACCGGGCGTTGGCCGAAATGGCTCGTCGCGCAGCCGCCTATATGATTGATTACATCTTATTGACGTCCATTTTGCATCTTTTGCAAATTCTTGTTGCGGTATATCTGGAACTTTCCGCCGGTTTTTTGGAACGTCCCGAACTCGCGACCATGCGAACCAACAACTTTTTGTTGATTTGCGGAATAGTGGGTTGGCCACTGATCGTCGCCTACTTTGCCGTGGGCGACGGCTTATTTGGGCGGACCATCGGCAAGCGGCTGATGGGTCTTCGCGTGATCAATAATGATGGGGAAGCACCGGGGATCTGGCGAGGCCTGGTGCGGAGCGTGATGATCCCAGGCGCCATTGGGATTCCGGTGGTGGGCCTTTTGCTGCGGTTGAATTCAGTGGAACAGACTGTCGGAGCGTTGGACTTCAGCGTGCTAATGAGCCTGGTGTTGCGCATTTGGATATTCCTGCGGTTGATGGAATTGCTGCCGGGGTTGGTTTGTCTGGTCAGTATGCGACCGGCCAACGGTTTGCGAGGCATTCACGGTTTGGTGAGCGGAACGCGGGTGATTCGCGTCGTGCCGCCGCCCAGC
>JBFILF010000626.1:0-2330 GCA_041599835.1 Pirellulaceae bacterium | reverse complement strand
CGACGGAATACTGGCGCCGATCAAATTGTCCAATCGGTCCGGCAACATCTTGGCGTCGCGGTCGTATTGTCGCAGAATGCGTTCGACTTCTTGGGGCTCAAACGGGTTGTCATCGCTGATGTCCGCCAGCAACTGGGCGTAGCGCGATTGCGGGATCAAACTGAACTCGTAAGCCGAATCGCGAATTTCGTCTTCGGGGATCAAGCCGGTGAGTGAATCGAGCGCCGGCAGTCCCCGCGGAATGTTGGCGGCGGGCACATGGGGAATACCCAGCGAATACCGCCCGTGAATATCCAGCGATGTGCCAAACAAACCGCCCACAAATTGATTGGGATACGTTTCGCCGTAGGGATGGAACAGGTCCGGGTGTCCGAACATTTCGTACATCGCCCAGGCATCGCGCAAGGCGTCTTTGCCCGGCGTTGCGCCGACGTTTAACGGATCGAGAGAACCGTACCGCGAAAACAACAAGGATTGGTAAGCGGATGGCGTTCCATTTGCGGGGAGCAGCGGCGCCATCGTGATCTCGGGGGGGCCCAGCGCCTGGCCATGTGGCAAATTAACCGTCAGCGGATCAACGTTGCCGAGCAGGATGTTAGGTCCGGTGGTTGCCAGGTTGGTAATGGTATCGTTGTCCGGGTCTAAATCGAACAAGTCACCGTGGGCGTTGACATTGAAGCGGCCGTCCATGTCTAGCGCCAGATACGCCACCAGCGGTTTGTACCGTCGACCATCGATGTCCGTTTGGATCGGATAATCGAGGTCCATCCAGATGCTGTCGACGATGCCATCGCCGTCGTTATCGATGTCGAGCGGTTCGGTTGGGTTGGGCCAGCCATTGGCCGTGTTGACGGGCAGCGCCGCGCTGCTGTAGGTGCTGGTCCGCGGTCTGAAATTCGCATACTTCTTTCGATCGTCCGGGGGAGGAAAGTTGACATCGAGATACGTAAATAAGTTGGAACGGTTGAAACTGGCGATGATCTCACCCGGTTCGACGACCCCGTTGCCATTGATGTCGTCCCAGGCGGCCAGGTACATGTTCTGGAAATCCAGCGCATCGTAGCTTTCGTGGACGCCTGTCGACGCGTAACCCACGATGTCACTATTTGCCGGAAACGTGGTAATGGGCGTGCCATCCGGCAGCAGTCCGTCGGCCATCCGACGCGGCAGCATGGCCGCATCAGCCAATTTGTTGACGCCCACGTTAACACCACCGGCGCCCCATCCGAAATAGGCGCGGCCGTTGATGATCACTCTCGAATCGACGGTTGGACCGCCGGCCACAAAGGGGTTAACGGCGCCATCAGTCCACTGCGGCTGAATGGCGAACGTATTGGTAGTGCCGTCGTAATCGACGATCCGCACCGAAGTTCCCTTGGCGTCGCCCGTGACAAACGTCAGCACCAAGCCGTTGTAAACGTCATCGGTTATTGATAGTGGAAATGCGGCACCGTCGAGAATCCGAACCGTGCCGGTCAAGGTAAATCCAATCCGCCCATTGCCCGTCGGCAACGCCACAAATGAGCCAGCCGTGACGGTCCCGCGCAGTCCATAACCATAAATGTCGCCGAGGATGCTGTGGCCGCGGAGGGGCGAGTCAACGTTGTCCAGCGCCGGTTCGCGGACCAGATCGTAAAAGGCCCGTTCGGTCAGCACGCGACCGCTGTCGCCGGTGGCCTGGATGCGGGTGCGGTTTTTGGCGCTGGTGGCAAACTGCTGCGAGACGACGACGAACGACGCCCCCAGCAAGGTAATGAACAAAATCAAGCTGACGACAAACAGCAGCGCCATACCGCGGCGCGAATGGCGGAGTTTTGTGTGTTTTCGAGTCATCATCGTTTTTGCCTCCGAGGCAACTTTCATGATTGAGGATGTCTGAGGAGATGTCGATTAGGTGCTTATAGTCTTATCATTCAACGACCCACGTCGAATCGGGCTCCGTGCGAATCGTTCGTTCGTACACGGCCAAAACGTTGGGAATCAGCACGGCATACGTGTTGACGCCAGTTGTTGCATTGTTTGGGGTCGGGGTGCCGTCCGGTTGTTCGTTCCAGTCAGGAAACAGATCGAAATCAGCGCCCTGAAGAGTTACGTGTTGAACCGAGGTATCAGCTTCGTCAGTCATTGAATGGATGACACGGTAAAAGCCTAACTGAATGTCGTCGTAGTTGGCTTGGTCGATGCCGTCATGTTGACGAAACAGGTTTATGAGCATCACCCAGTCGTTATTTCGAATATTCTCCGGTTGTTCAGGCGGTATAGGAAGTGACGGAGGGAGTTCTCGCAAGCGCAAGTCGCCGCCACCTAGCGCGATTCCCTGAAATCCGCGG
>JBFILF010000625.1:0-2334 GCA_041599835.1 Pirellulaceae bacterium | reverse complement strand
GTTGTAAATTGGCCGTGCCTTTGGCCCTTGATCATTGTATGCCACGGTTTCCCAGCCCTGCGGGCTGGGCTAGGCAATAGGCCGTGCCTTTGGCCTTTACGCTCGTCTGCGGCGGTAAAACGCCAGACCGATCAAGCTGATCCCAATGATGGCCGCCGAAGCAGGCTCGGGAACCGCGCCATTAAACCGGTATACAAACAATTCGTATGTGCCCGTGGCACCCGGTGCAAAGCTGGATCGATCAACTTCAATGAAATACATGCCATCGGCCGGCAAAAGCAAGTCGATCAGGATCGAGTCAGATGATTCAAATTCTTCATCATTGACGGCTGAGCCGGCATAATATGGAATGACCGTGCCGCCGGCGTCAACAACGCGAACCGTCGTGTCAAACACCGAGGCCCCTGGTTTCCACGAGCTTAATGCGGAAAGCAGCTCGATATTCATCAGGTCGCCAGCCGAACCAAGGAACGAATAAAAGTCCGTTTCGGTACCCGTTGAAAGGTCACCGGAAACTGCGACGGCGTCAACGCTGAACGCCGGACCCGCGCCGGCATTGGCTCCGGCAACAATCGTGTTGGGTACTATTAAGCTGCTCAGTGTGATAGCTTGGGCCGTTGCCAAGGTGCCTTTGGGGCCGGGCGTTTCGCCGATAAACGATCCACCTTCGTTCATGGCCAATTTCACTGCGGCACGCTCGCTGAACCAACTGGGGCTTGTGACGTCGCCAATCGTTGATCCAACCGAAGCTGGCGAAGCCATAATGTGATCGGTCGTTTCAACCGCACCCGCCGGTCCTGGATAGGCTGGAAGATAGGCACCCGCTCCCGGAGGAGAATGAATCCCGCTTCCGATCGGTCCATAGGAATCGCCGTGCCTGAGGCCTAGCAAGTGGCCGAGTTCGTGAGAACCAATGATTGCCGATGCCATATTGATAGCGGGCATGCCGACGATGCCAAGGCCGTCGATGTTCACGACGGCCGAATCACTTTTGTCCGTGTTTCCAAAATCAATGTGCTCGGCCAGTCCGCCCGCACCTCCGGCGTTGAATGTAATCGTCGAAAATGGTCCCGACGTCGGCGCTGATAATGTGAAAGTAAAGTCAAACGCGGCATAGTGACCGTCCATTAACCCCAAGATCGTTGCCATGTCCGCGGCGGTATAAGGAATACTGCCATCCGTTCCCGAGAAGTCTAGAAAGACAACTTGTTGTGCCTTGGCCGTGTTAAACGAGCATGCGACAGCCAACACAAGGGCGGGAATTAAGCGGGTCAAGTTGAACCTCATCAGGTGCATCTCATCTTGAAATGATCTATGGAGCGGGTCTTTAGCCGTGAGGCACATTATCTTTGGGCGATTCCGCACATTCAATCAAGGGGCGGCCCAAATTCAAAAGTTTTTGCAAATTCAAATTCTCGCCATCGAAATCTGCGTGTTTCCCTGCATTTTGATTGGTTAAGCGCGCGGTATTTGCCAACGGCCGCCCCGGATCAATCGGTCATCGATCACCAGACCGTCTCGCTTATGAATAGTCAGTCATCGTTTATCCGCAGCCTTGTCGGTCATGCGCGCGTATTTTTTTGACCAATCTGCCAAGTATTTTTGTGCCGCTTCAGTCCCTGCAGGTTCCTCCCCATTAACGAGACGGTGGCAAAGTGCCCCCATTGGCGACGTCTGTTCTGGATGTTCCTTCAGAAACTCATCGACCTTCTTGGCAACTTCGTCGACTTCGGCTGCCGTGGCTTGTTTGTTCACCAATTGACGTAACAGCAACCCAAGTTCGCGACTGACTTGGTTGCCCGCGTTGCGATCGCGCCGCGGGAGGAACTGGGCAATCCGCGGCGGTGAATCGTTTCCCATCATTGTTGCAACGGCGTCGATTACTGCCTGCCCATCTGCCTGCAACTCCGGCTGCATCAGCGCAAAATTGGCAGTTACCTCGTTTTGATTGGCGGCGACAATGGTCACGGCTACATTGCGATTCAATCCATATTGTCCGGGACCTTCCACTCCATCGGCTGCGATACCGACCGATACCGATTTGTCAAAATACTGTTCGAATCGTTTCATCCAGTTTCGCGCTTCGCTTGAGTCGTCGGTCAAATAACAAATCCCGCATGTCAACTGACCGTCGAGTGAAGCGGCATATTTTGCCAGCGTGTTGGAAAGTCCAAATGCCGGCCGTGACCGCTCATGCACGAAAATCAGCAATAGTGGTCCCCCGTCGGACCGCTTTACCAAGTCGATATTCTCATGAGCCTCTTTGCCAAAAACACCGGTCATTGAAAAGGACGCCACCGGTTCGCCGACCTGTGGCCCAGAGAAAATCGGGTC
>JBFILF010000624.1:0-2338 GCA_041599835.1 Pirellulaceae bacterium | reverse complement strand
GCCTTGCAGCGCACAAAAGTGCTGTCAGCCGGCGGCCGCCTGAGCTTCCCGAATGGCCTCGTGTATTCGCCGGAACGGCTCGGTCAAATGCACATCTAGTAGCAGCTCCGTCACCACTTGTTCAATACGCGCTTCGTCGCCATCGGCAGCGGGCAGAAAGGTCAACCGGTAAGGCTCGATCTCAATGGATTGCGGCTGGGTCTCATGATGGGCGGGCATTTCCGAGCCGTATTCAACTCCGGTCGCGCCTTGACAGCTGGTTTGGTCTGAGAGATCGGTGACCAGCGCCACGGGATGATTGACGAAACGCCGCAGTTCCAGCGATTCGCGAGCGTCCACGAACACCACGGCGGGTTCGGTTTTTGATTTCTCCACCAACGCCCGGCCCAGATGTTCGCCGTACAAAAATGGATTGAGCGTTGGGCCGTACAGTATTTGCTGGGCCCGATCGGCGATCAGCGGCAGCGTGCAATGAAATTCCAGCGGCCGGCCCAGCTGGTTAAGCACCAGCAATCCACCGCAATAGCAACGCTCGGCCACCTCGATGACCGACAAAAATCCATTGGCACGGTTGGCAGCTGACATGAATTGACGGCGGGTATTTTTGAGGAATAAACATGGATTGAAGCAATTCAATCTTGACCGAACCATGCAGCCGCAACCGGCGCCCAGCCCTAGCTATTGGTGAATCGTCACCGCTACTTGACGACTTTAACGGCCCGGTGGCCGGACGTGTTGCAACGAAGACTTTAGCGATTGGGCAGGTCGACCGGCTCGTGGTTGTTAAGCAAGAAAACGAGGGCTTGTCAAGCTTGGAAAATAAATCGAAATCAACAGCCATTAAGGCTTTGTCGAAATTAACAGTCCGAGAATTGACAGCAATTCGACTTTCCCGCTTAAAGCGGTTGTTGGAATTCCAAAAAAATTTTCCCGCCTTTCATGGGGATGTTTTTAAAGTCGATGCTCGACACTTTTTCAGACGGTGTTTATACTGGGGAGTCGCCGCAATCATACATATCGATATCGTAACGGGAGTTGCAAAATGGATCATGGTCCACAGGAACTGTCCCACGTGTTTCATCTTGACGTTTCCGCAGGGGCCAACGAGTCATCTCCGGTACGGGTCGATTCCAGCGGCGAAATCGTCGATCTGTTGCGACAGCTCGTGGTGTCGCAAGATCGCCAGACCGAATTGCTGGAGGAGATGGTCGATCAAATGAGCGCCGCGCAAAGGCAGCGGGCGGCCGAGTTAGGTCAGTGGAAAGAAGCCAACCCGATATTGGCGCGCCGCTGTCGCGCAGCGGCCGAAGCCCTGGGCAAAGTTCAGACGGAATTTATTGATAACTTGACCATCGAAATCAACGACAATTTTGAGTCGATGCTGGAAGGCGAGTTCGTGCTCAACGAGTTTGTGGACCGATTTGGGCCGCGTCTGGCGCATCTCAATGGCGTGTTGCAACTGCTGTCGCAATTGAGCAGCATGCCCAGTCCGTCCAACAGCGAGGCTTGATCGTTTGACGGCACGCCGCCGCCAGCCATAACACGCTTTGGGTCCGGTCGCACGTGACCGCCCTCATGACCCATGACCAACTCATCGCTCGATCCAGAGCTTCGTTACCAGTTGGTCGTCGCCGTCACACGCGATGGCGTCAAATTGCACGGCTTGTTTCTGGCCGCTAACGCGACGGATGATATTCCGCAAACAACTGCTCTCGATGCGGCGGTGATTCTGCACGGTCTCGGCGGCAATTTCTACAACTCTGCGCTAAACTTGAACTTGGCCCACTCGTTGCGGGATTGCGGGATCTCAGTCGTATTGGCCAACACCCGGGGGCACGACGGCATCAGCATGAGCACCGTTGCCGGCCGGGCCCAGACAATCGGCGCTGCCTTTGAGATGGTGGACGATTGCCGCGAAGATGTCAGGGGTTGGGCTCAGTGGCTGGCCGAAAAAGGATTTCGGCGTATCGCGCTGGTCGGGCACAGCCTGGGTGCGATCAAGTCGCTTTATGCACAGGCGCACGAACCTCACGAACATGTCACTGCCATCGCCGCATTGTCCGCGACTCGCCTCAGCCACCAACATCTGCTCAATTCATCCAGGCGCGCAGACTTCACAAAATGGTTTCAACTCGCCAGCCAACTCGTGGCTGAAGGGCAGGGCGATACGTTGCTGCATGTTGATTTTCCATTTCCAACTCACATCACTGCGGCAGCCTATCGAGACAAGTACGGTCCTGCCGACCGCTATAATTGGATGGCATTTGCCGATGGCATCAACGTGCCCGTCCTGTTGATTTTCGGCGAAGCCGAGTTGCGCGATAACCCGGCGTTTCAG
>JBFILF010000623.1:0-2343 GCA_041599835.1 Pirellulaceae bacterium | reverse complement strand
TTGTCATTGGCGGATTGCTACTTGAAACTCGGCTTACTGGATCAGGCGCTGAAGCAGTACCGCGCCGTGTTGAAGCTGTCACCCGAACATGCCCAGGCGAATGCAGTCGTCAAGGCATTGACGGATCGCTCCTTGGGGTTCCAACAACAGATCAGCGCCGCCCGAACAATGATTGAAATTGGCGCCTACGCCGAAGCCGTTTCATTATTGGGTAAAACGATCCAGCAGCCGTGGGAGCCGCAACAACGCGACGCGGCAATTCTGTTGAAACTGGAAGCTCAATTGTGGCTCGGCAAACGGGCAGACATTGTCCCGCAGGCATTGCAACTGGTTCAGCGCAATGAGGATCCAACGGTCACGGGACCGGCGCGCATCATCCTGGCGCTGGCCCAACTGCAGGCTGCCGAATACAACCTGGATAGTTTGAAGCAAGCGGCCACCTTGGTCCAACAGGCGGGCAGCGTCGACGAACCGTGGGCGACGCGGGCAAAACTTGTCACAATATTTTTGGCGCTTCAGCAAACGGACGTGCCGGCGGACGCTTCAAAAGATTTGGCGGAACCGTTATCCCACATCCCTGCATGCGGTTTTCGCAATTGGGCCGAACTACACGCCGCCCGCCAATTGCTGCACGCCGCCCAGCGATTGGTGGGACAAAACGCCGAACGACGGGCCCTCGAGCTAGTCTGGCCCATGGTTAGTGTTCAACCGCTGCCCGATCACGCGCAGGTCCTGCAGCCGATCGAGATAAACGCAGGCTGGTTGACGGTCCAACCGAAGAAATCCGATATCGACCAAAGGTTACAAAACGTATTGGTGGCCGCGGCACACGAGGAACTCAAACGAAGGGGCCCTCAAGCCAGTTTGCTTGGTGTTTGGCTCGCCGCCGAATTGAACCGTCAGCGGGGAGACGAGACGACGCGGGCGGAGCGACTGGTGAAACTTGCCGAGCACTTGCCAGCCCTCAGTCATCCGTCTCCCAATCGAAACAAGGGGCAGGCACTGACGATGGCGGATCGGATCCAGTTGCGAATTCTCCGGAACGCAGCAGGCTTGGCATCAAAGGAGTCGGTAAAACAACAACTGGTCCAGCTGTTATTGGGGCAATTGACGCGTTATGAACAATCAGGTGACCTGGCTGCTGGTTTGGCACAATTCGTTGTGCTGACAAATGGGGCCGATGCGGCAGACGTTGATGCGATCACCGTTGAACTGGTCGAGCCGCTTGGCCGTTTGGCTCCGGGACCAGCACATCATAAATGGATGCTTTCGCTGGCTGCCTCTTTTCAAAAAATTGGCCAGGCTGAATTCAACAAGACGGCGGCGACATTGCAACCGGAAGGCAATGAAAAACTGAATGCCAATGACGCGATTGCCTTGATCATTTTACGGCAAGTGTATCAGCAGTACTTCACGTTTGAGGCAGCCGCGCCGGCAGCCCACGCGATTGCCGATCGGTACGCCAACGCGGGGCATTGGCCGGCGGCCGACGCGGCATTGGAAATGTTTTATGCCGACACGCTCGATGCCGCCGCCAAATGGGCCAAAATCCAATTGGCGATCCGTCGCGTTGTGGAGGCTGAGAACCAAGCGCTTGCAGTGAACCGCGAACTGGGTGATTCGCTGTCCGAGTCGCTGCGCCAGGCCATCGACGAGATCTCCGCCATGGTCCAATCGGACGCCGGGCCAGACGTCGGGCAACGAGCCAAGTCCACTTTGCAACCGTTGATCGATCGGTACGTCGGATTGAGCCGCATTGATCTGGCCGCAGCCTTGTTAGGCCAATTGGAAAACGGCGAAGGGGTGAATCCGCTGGCCGACTGGGTTTTGTGGATGCGAATCAACCTGGCGGAGGTGCAAGCTAACAGGGAATTGGCGGTCGCAATCAAGCAGTTAGCCCACGATGAAACCTTAAAACTGAACGGCCACCATCAAACCGAATTGCAGCTGATCAACCAGTTGCTGTCAGAATACGCCGAATCTGTGTACCGTGGATCTGTTGTGGATCGCCTGTTGACGATCGCCAGGGGATATCAACAGCACCGTTCCTTTGCGGTCGCTACATCGATTCTGGCGGATTTTCACCAAGCTAATCCCAATTTAACGCGCGGCCCCCAGGTCGAGTTCGAGATCGTCAAGTTTGCACTGAATCGAGCGCAACTGGCGTTTTCGGAACGGCCAGCGTCTGATTCGCCGCCCGCGGCGTTGTCCGCCGAGTATTTGGAAGCGATCAAGTTGCTCGGCGAATTTCTGCAGTCACATCCCACCGGCGATTTTTCTACGGCAGCCGAAACCGAACTGTTTCAAGTGATTACCGTTTATGGCGAGGCTGGCGGATGGGTG
>JBFILF010000622.1:0-2349 GCA_041599835.1 Pirellulaceae bacterium | reverse complement strand
CGGAACGATTGGACTTCTCCCGTCAACGTGATCCGCCCGTCGTCCGCTCGCGCCGTGATCCGTTGCGAAGATACTGGCGCAGATGATTTCAACAGCTGTGTGACCAGGTGTTCCAGATGCTCGTTCAATAATGCCACGTTAACCTCCGGTATTTTCATCAAAAAAACCGCCGCACCCGTCGGTGGGCGGTGTGAGCGGTGCCCCGCGCCCGGTTCAATACCGGACGCCAGGCCGTATCAAAGTCGATTATTTTTTGTCTTGATACGAGTTGCGAAGTGCCAGCACGCGATCGTGTCCGCGCTTAACCGTCTCGTAATGCTCTTTAAGTTTGCCAAAGATCGGCGTGTCGGCAGTTTCCGGCAGGATTTGCTCAAACTTGTGAACAATGGCGTCCTCGGCCCGTTCGGCTTCGATCAGCACCACGGTGGCGTCACCAGCGTTCAGTCCCGCTCGGAAAGCAGTCCAGATGTTGCGAAGTTTTCCCATCCACGTGCCGTCTTTGTCAGGTTTTTCATCGGCCATGGTGATTAATTCGGCAACCTTGCGACAAATTTGCCGCCGCTCACTGGCGATGCCGCGCAGCGTACTGGCCACCAGACCATCGTCTTTGATCTTGTCCGCTGCTTCGGCGTGATATTCCGCACTATCGTTCAACGCGCGAACCATTTCCTGGAGCGAGTCGATCGTTTCCGATTTCAAAAGTTCCGTGGGTTCCAGGATGCGAGTAGACATTTTTCCTCCTCTTCAAACGAATTCTTGCAAACGATTTTTCTGTTTTCTATGGACCGCAGATTGCATGCCAATACACAAAAGTCCGTTATCGGAGGACGTTGTTCCGTTACGTGGCCTTTCTTACTTGATTTACTGGTTGCCACACGACCAGGCTGGTCGTCAGGAACTCACACCCGCGTTGGCCGAACGCACCGTTGCCGCCGCCGAAGTGTTCCATTGAACGACGTGTTAATCCGGCATTTGATTTGCGGTCAAACCCCAGACGTCATCAGGAGCCGATTGCTCCTGATGTTTTTATTCGTGGATTCAAATCTGAAAGTGGGTGTTTTTCATGAACGCATTCAAGCGAAGTGTCCTGGCCGAAAGCGGCCAACAGCAAGCCTGCAACGTGCTGCAAGCCAGCCTGGTTACGCTACTTGATCTTTCACTAGTCCTTAAACAGGCGCACTGGAACGTCGTTGGCAATAACTTTCGCAGCCTGCATTTGCAGTTGGATGAAATCATCAATACCGTACGCAACGCGACGGACGAAGTTGCTGAACGAATCGTTACGATTGGCCGGGCAGCGGACGGACGGGCGTCAACGATTGCTGGACAATCGCAGCTGGAAGTGTTTCCCGAAGGCTTGCACCAAGTTCCGAAAATGATCGCCGCGACGGCAGATTGCCTGAAAAAGGCCATCGACCAGATTCGCGAGGGCATTGAAGTGATGAGTGATGTGGATCCGATTAGCGAGGATCTGTTAATTGGCATCGCTTCGCAGCTGGAAAAACATTTGTGGATGGTGCAGGCGCAAGAACTTTAAAGAAACGTCCCGGTTAAACTCCGTCACTGCTTAATAGGAAAAGACTCATGCAACCCAAACAAGAGATTGAAAATTCCGCCCCGATCGAGGCAGTGGTAGGAGTTTTTGACGACCCCCGAGACGCTTCGCGAGTGGCGGCGTCGTTGCGCAGCCCGCAGCTACAAGTCCAACGAATTTCGCGGAACGACCCAATAGCTGCCGGTGACATGCCGCAACTCGTTTACGACACCGTCGAGGAAATCGGCCCGGAAGACGCGGTTCACGGCCTGCTGGCCGGCGGCGCCATTGGTGCTGGATCTGGCCTGCTGTTTCTCGGTGTGCCGGGACTCAACGTCGCGGCACCCGTGGTCGGCCTGCTGGCCGGGGCCTGGATCGGCGGCCTAGCCGGCATCGATGAAACGGCTCGCGGCATCGACCTGCCAAATGCCGATGACTACCGGCAGATGTTGGCAGACGGCAAGTCCTTCGTCGTTATCGCCGGTAACGAGTCTCAGCGTATCGAATGTGAAAAACAGATGTGGGCGATGGGGGCGCTACACGTCCATCAACATCCGCCCGTGTTGCAGGCGGTCAGGGCGGCGACCAATCAGCCAAGCTCACCGTAACCGCGTAAGCGGGCGGCCTTATTCAGCGGACCAAATCGATCGCGGATCATTGCCCGCGCGGGCTGTCGCGACATAAGCGTTTGGCACGCTGTGTGCAATGGATGACATAGCGCGTTGTGAGACTGCCAGCGATGCGAACTTATCCAGTCCTTTTCAAGTAAGGGCCTGACCATGACCGTGCTCGAATTTATTATTCTTTTAATCATT
>JBFILF010000621.1:0-2368 GCA_041599835.1 Pirellulaceae bacterium | reverse complement strand
GATCCGCCGGATTGATATTTCATCAGATGGTCGCACCGTGAAGCTGCATGTGGACGAATTGAATCCGGTGATGCAAATGAATGTGTGGGGCCGATTAAAAACCATTGACGGGAGGCAGCTCCCGGTGGACTTGTACAACACCATTCATAAAGTTGCAGATTAAAGGCGCGCCCGATTGGCCGAAGCCGTAGTCGCGCCCCGCCTTATCGCACTCACCACGACTTGCCACCTTGTTAAAACAGAAACGCCCCCGGATCGCTGATCCGAAGGCGTCTACTCGGTGATTGTCATCGAAATGGTTTCAGGAGTTGGATTTGCCCGACGTTACGCCGAATGTACGGCGACTCGAACGGAAACCGCACACGGCCCTTTTTGGCCCCGCCCAATCTCATATTGCAATACCTGACCTTCGCGGAGTTCCTCAATGGACACTCCCTGAAGTTCCGAGTGATGAAAGAACAAATCGTCCCGGTCACCCTCGATAAACCCAAAACCTCGTTCCGAAACCAACCTCTTGATTTTACCTTGTGGCATTTCTGCTCTCCAATGTAAGGACCAATGGCACACGGAGGCACTCATCATGTGCAAACCGTTGCCCAAAAATGAAAGCAGATGGAGCCA
Source organism: Pirellulaceae bacterium (assembly GCA_041599835.1). GTDB lineage: Bacteria > Planctomycetota > Planctomycetia > Pirellulales > Pirellulaceae > CAJQPP01. Next base: position 1,747 of record JBFILF010000621.1, on the reverse strand, counting down.
ACAACCCGGAGATAGAACTTGATACAAAGCTCAGCACGGGTAATGGGGCGGAAGAGTAGAAATGCCCGAAGGCGCTTAAAACATCATCTTGTCTCTGCTGTCACGACTTTCGTGACATGTGCATTATACGGCGCAACGAGATATCGGAAAGGGCGATATTTTGGGGTTTCAATGGCGATCCTGCTCAGCCGTTCCCCAGATCCGAGCATTGCCCTCATCATCGATCTCGACGTGAGCGACGCGCCACGGATACGTCGACCGAGCCGAGCGCGAATAGCGGGTTCCTTTTGCTATTCACCCTCGTCAGCCCACTTCAGCCCAAAGGCACCTCTGCGGACCGTCTCAAACGGCTTGCCCAAGGCTGATTCGACTCGATCAAGAATATCTTGGTACTGGTCGTACATTGAAACGATAAACTGTCGCGTTTTGCCGCGCCGGTCAAGCAGGCAGAGGTTGACTCCCACGTCGCCACCGCATTTCTTCTTGGCAAGAAACCCTCCGAAGCCATTGGCATCGATCGGCATCTCACAGATTCCTGCCCGGGAAACCTCAGCAAAAGGCATTCGCACCGTGCGCATCCCTCGCGCCACCAATCCTTCGGACGTGATTTCCACGCGGCTCCGTGCCAATTTGACGAACACCCAGATGCCTAACGGAATCGTCACGATCAGCAAGCAAAGCAGAACGCCCAGTGCCGCGTATGCAAACTTCGCATCTCCATGCATCGGATAGATGTCCGGTTTCATCACGCCCTCCCCATTTGAATTCTGTGGAAAGGTCGCTGCAATCCTTACCGAATCGATTGACAACGATCTATTCCTGCCAGTAACCGACGTCCGCCAAATATCGTAAGGCGAACAGGGATCTCGGTTTCCGCTGATGCAAAAATCGTTCCGATAGCTTTGCCAGGAGTTTTTGAGCGCGGATCTAATCAACTGTAGAAAACACCATTCGTGACGCCTGCCGCGCGTTTAGCCGCCAAAAATGAGCCGGCACTTTCCTGTGCAAGCGAGCGCCATTGGCGCGCCTCACAGCACAGATTTGTCTCCATTGTTGCCAGGCCTGATCCGGGGGATTGGGCCATTGAAAGTGAGAAAGATCCACCCGTCGACCGCAGTGTGACGGGTTCGGCCGACCATGTGGCGATCATCGACGCGCCATGGCTACTTAAAAAGGCCAGACGGTCCAGATGATGTAGGCGGCGACGCCGGTCAGGCCGAATCCAACCAAGACGAGCACGCCGTCACGGGCGGTGAGCCCCAATCCAAACAGCGTGATGGCCAGGCCGGGGGCAAACACCCCAAACGGAACCACGGCCAGCGGATAAAACGACAACGCCAGCAGAATCGACATGATGGCGATCGGATAGACCATGCCGCCGCTGGCCAGAAATTCCAGCCGAGGACGGATCACCTTCTCGAACCACCGGACCCATCGCTGAGTTTTTTCCACGCCCGATTTAAGTTTGTCGCGCGAAAACTCGAAACGGGCCAACCGCTGCGGTATCCAGGGACGACTGGAGAACACCATCATCTGCGCGGCGATCAAAATGATTAACGTCCCGGTCACGACCGACATCCCAGGAATCATGCCTAGTGGCGAGATGGCGATGACGGCCGGAAATAACAACATGGGACCGTGGCTGCGACTGCTCAGCGAATCCATCAAATCGCCGATCGCCACCTGGCTTTGGCCATCCGTCGCTTCGACAAAATGATCCAACAACGCGCTCAAACTGTTGGGAGTT
>JBFILF010000620.1:0-2385 GCA_041599835.1 Pirellulaceae bacterium | reverse complement strand
GATCAAGCAGGATCAAATGTCTGAGGCGTGAACCACACGTCGTAAAAAACGCCAGCCCCTTGAGCCCGGCCGCGTTTCTCGCGAAGATTTCCCGGGTGATTGCCGACCGCTGATTGCCAATCAACGCCGCCTCAACCGCGGTTCACAACGGCCATGAACTCAACGCTAAAGATATTGCTCACGAATCTCGTCGACTATGCCGGGCTGTTTCCACCGGCGTCATTGCCGTTGACTGACGTCGTCACAAACTACCGTCACTATCTGGATAGTGAAACCGCCTGGATGTTGGCCAGGCTGATAATTCCCGCGGCGCGACTGGGCGAGCTGGCTGAAACCGTCCACGAAACGGCCGGCGTCGACAGCGCTCGGCCGTGGAGAATCAGTGGTTTGCTGCCGGACCTTGCTGCCGATGACGAAGCGTTCGCGCGGGCGGTCGATGCCATCGAGACGTTTAATGACACGAATTCCTGGGCTGCCGTCGACACGGTGGAAACGCCGATTACAGATTTGGAACAAGTGACGCGCATTCTCGATCGAATCCCCCCGACATTGGCCCTGTTTGCCGAGATTCCAAGCCATGACCCCGATGCGTCGTTGCGAGCCTTGGGCACATCGGCTCGCCTGTCGACTTACGCCAAAATTCGGACGGGGGGCGTCGTGGCCGACCAGATTCCAGCGACCGAGCGCGTGGCAGACTTCTTGGTGAAATGTGCTCGACATTCGTTGGGACTGAAATTCACGGCCGGTCTGCACCACCCGATTCGCGCCGATTTTCCGCTGACTTATGAATCCAATGCTCCCCGAGGTACGATGCACGGGTTTATCAATGTCTTCCTGGCGGCGGTCCTGGCATTTGCAAAGCAGGGAGATTCTTCGGAAATCGAAACACTGCTGGACGAAACTGATCCATCACAATTTGCTTTCACCGGAGAATACATCACTTGGCGTGAGCGACAATTTTCTCGCCAAGAGGTTCAACAAACTCGCGATCAATTTGCCATTTCATTCGGGTCGTGTTCGTTTGGAGAACCAATCGCCGATCTAATTGGTTTGGGCTGGTTGGAAAGTCCCGCCAAAACGGTCTAATGGCAGACCCCTACATAGCGGGGAAGACCGATTTTCTTTCCAAGGCGTTCGTTTGACCAAAATGCGACCGATCGATCAGACACATGCGGCTGACCTGTCCAGTTGGGTAGAAAGTGCCAACCAGCCGGACTCCGATTTTCCCATTCAAAATCTCCCGTATTGCCGGTTTCAAACGGAGCGAGGGGTTTATCTGGGCGTCGGCATTGGCGACCAGATCGTCAACTTAACGGCGGCCGCGGCGGTTGGCTTGTTCGATCAGCAGCTGGCCAATCGACTCCAAGCGGAAACACTCAATTCGGTGATGTCACTGCCGGTGACCGACCGCATCGCACTGCGTCAACGGATTAGCCAACTGCTCAGCCAGGGCTGTCAGGAGTTGCAGCAAAGTTCGGCAGCCACACAACTGCTGGTCGATCAAAGCGCCGCAACGTTTTTGGTTCCTGCGGACATCGGCGATTACACGGACTTTTACGCGTCGGTATTTCACGCCACGAATGTCGGCAGCATGTTTCGGCCCAATAATCCACTGCTACCCAACTACAAATACATCCCGATCGGCTACCACGGCCGCGGCAGTAGCATCGTCATTAGCGGATCCGACGTGCGAAGACCGCGCGGGCAACTGTCTCCGGTGAAAGAAGGCGGCCCGCCCTCCTTTGAGGCCTGCAAGTTGTTGGATTATGAACTGGAGGTCGGTTTCTACGTGGGAGGCGGCAATCGCCGTGGTGAATCCATTCCACTGACCGCTGCTGAGGATCACCTGTTTGGCATGTGCCTGGTCAATGACTGGTCGGCGCGCGACATTCAAAAGTGGGAATATCAACCGCTTGGTCCGTTCCTGGCCAAATCGTTTGCGACTTCGGTTTCACCTTGGGTTGTAACCATGGAAGCGCTGGCCCCGTTCCGCTGCCCCGCATTTGAACGTCCCGCTAGCGATCCGCCGCCGCTGCCCTATTTGTCACACGAGGCAAACGAATCGCAGGGTGGCGTCGACATTGAACTGGAAGTATCCATTTGCTCTCAGCAAATGCGTGAGGCGGGGATGGAACCCATGCCGATCAGCCGCGGCAATTTCCGCGACATGTACTGGACGATTGCCCAGATGCTGACGCATCACAGCAGCAACGGATGTAACTTGCAGCCCGGTGATTTGATGGCCAGTGGCACCGTCAGCAACCGCGAAAAACGTTCACGGGGGTGTTTGCTGGAGCTGACCTGGGATGGTGAGTTGGATCGACCGGTTCCGGGTACGCAGCGCACGCCCATCCAGTTGCCGTCTGGCGAATCCCGCACGTTTCT
>JBFILF010000619.1:0-2388 GCA_041599835.1 Pirellulaceae bacterium | reverse complement strand
TGGTTTCCCGGTGCCAAGTTCATTCATATCACCCGCCACCCCTACAAGATTTTCCCGTCAACGGTGCACTTGTGGCGATCGTTATTCGCTGTGCAGAGTTTCCAATTGCCGGGTCGATCCAATGATGCCATCACCCAGTACGTGTGGGATTGCTTTGAGAAAATGTATGACGGTTATTTTACGCAGCTCGACCAGATACCTGCCGATGACCTGGTCGAAGTCCGTTTTGAAGAGTTGATCGAAGATCCCACGTCGCAAATGTCGCGCATCTACGACACGCTGGATTTAGGGCAGTTTGACAACGTCCAACAGAAAATCGACCGGTATTGGCAGGAACGCAAGGGCTACCAACCCAACGAAACGGTCGTGGGGCCTGAAATCAGACGTGAAATCGACGAGCGTTGGAGCCGTTACCTGGAGCGATACGATTACGCCATCTACGCTGCCCAAACATAATGCGCGATGATGATGGTCATTCGTTCAAGCGATTAGCGGGCAACAAGCGACCGCCACTTTGGTCGCGCAACTGCCGGCTAAACAGTCGCTGTCTGGCACCGATCTCAGGCGCCGGCTCCGTCAATCGCTCCTCGTCACGTAAATCCTGGTCGGTCATTCGCAATTCGCGCCGGTGCAGCCACCACTGCATTCCGTAATCAACCAGTCCCACCACCAGCATCGCCAACCCCAATTTGAACCCCAACCGAAGTAACTGGTCCATTAACTCGGGGAATCCACGGTCGAGCCCATCGAGACTCAACATCAGCATTCCCGGCAATTCGCCCCACAAAACCCAAATACCGACACCCGCCAACAGCCCGAGTTTAATCATGCCGGTGAGGGGCGGGGCCAGACTTTCCAGGGAAAAAAGTTTTTGCAGATAACGGCGCGGAGACAGCCGCGACACGTCCGGCTGCAGCCTGGCGGGAAACCAACGAAATTGAGTTTGGGTCAAGTGTGCCATCAGCACCATCAGTGCCAACGTCAAAAGGAACGGTGCCAATGTTTGGCTTAACAGATGACCGGTCGACAGCAACGCGGATTGTGCCGCATCCGCCTCCGCTGCCTGCCACTGGACCTGACCCCAGTGATGTTGCGCAAAGGGTTGCATTAGCTTCCAGCTGGTTGTCACGAACGTGGCTAAGGCCGCCAAGCCGGCCAACCATACCGCCACCGACACCAGCTCGCGGCTTTTAGGAACATTGCCCTGCTTGCTGGCCCGCCGAATTCTTGCCGTTGTCGCCGGTCGGCTCGCATCCTGGTGAAACATGCAATCGAATCCTGTTTGCCGCCACAGATTGGCTGTTAGAAGTCCGCGATCGTGCGCATTAGCAATTCATATCGCGCCATTGCGTCATCCAGGCCGCTGGCCAGCATCCAGGGCATGATCAACAGCAGCAGCGAGGTGACCAGGATGCCGGTCATGGTTTTCAAACCAAGTCCAATTTGCAGCCCGCCGAATTGAGGAAAATTTCGTTGTGCCAAACCCAGTACCATGGCGGCTCCCAGCAACGCAAACAAGGCTGGAATCGCCGTCCGCAAGGCCAGGGCAAAACTGCTGGACAGTGCGGCCGCCAGGTAATCCGCCAACAAAAGTTGCTGTAAAGCAGTGCCGGCCGGTACTGCGTCAAACGAATTCATCAAACCCAAAATCAACTGACTCAATCCACCCAAGCCGATAAACAACGCCAGCATCACCCACCAATAAAGCTGGATGAGCGGCCCGGCTGCCGCGCCATGCGACGGGGGCGCATCCCAAGCGCCCGCCAGCGAAAAACCACATAGGTTTTCGATCAATTCCGCGGTCAAGCGAATGGCCCACACCACCAGCCACAACGAAAGCCCCAGCAATCCACCCAATAACGATTCATGTATCAGCACGGCCACCAGCGACAATGGCGGCAACGATTCGACCGACGCCGAGTCGGTCAGCGGCAACAGCACGGCGGTCAACCCGACGGCCACCGGCAGGCGAACCAGCCACGGCACATGGCGATTGGCCAGAATCGGCGAGCACAGCAGCGCCGACGCGATGCGACAAGCCGCGGGCAATTGAGCGACAACAAACGGCGTAAATTCCATCGGCAATCTTTAAGGCTCGGCCAGATGGTGCGGAATGTCTTGGATCAAAGTTCGGCTGTATTGGCCGAAATGCTCAAAAATCCACGGCAGGCAGAGACTGATGATCAACGCCATCACCACCAGCTTGGCAACAAATTGAATCGTCTGATCATGGATCTGCGTCATGGCTTGCAACACGCCAACGATCAGACCAACCAGCACACCCGCGATCAACATTGGCGCGCTGATCCACAACCCGACATGAACCGCCTGGCGTGAATTGTCAATGGAAGTTTGGGGTTCCATGGATTTTCGGTGTTCGAGTTACGC
>JBFILF010000618.1:0-2419 GCA_041599835.1 Pirellulaceae bacterium | reverse complement strand
GGCCGAGCAACTCATTCGTGAATTGCCGGAAACTTTGCCGTTGGAACTCGTCGTCAGTGGCGAGGGTCAAGGCCACTGCGGATCAGAGGTGGCGCTAAAGAAATTGTTGGATGAACTTAATGTTCAAAACGGATTGGCCGCGTTGGGTGAACCACCAGTTTATCTGAAAAACTCATTGAGTCGCAACGAAGACTTCAATGAAGGTTTAATAGCGCGACAGCAGGCGCAAATAAACCAGCTCGACCGCCACACCCAGCAACTGCTACGCCGCAGTCATTATGTGCGGCAAGAAAACACCGTCAGCCGCTTTAATTTCAAGTCCATCAAGGATTATCGCGAATCCGCCGATCTTGTGCGGCGCGAATTCTACGACGAGGTAATCGGCCGGTTTGACCAAGAGCTGCTTCCGGCAAATCCGCGCACGCGGCGGCTTGCTGACCCCAACGGGTGGACGGGTTACGAAGTCGTGTTGGACGTTTATCCCGGCGTGATTGCATATGGGTTGCTGCTGGTGCCGGGCGACATTTCGCAGGGCGAAAAACGGCCGGTGGTTGTCTGCCAACATGGCTTGGAAGGACGTCCGCAGCATACGATCGGCGATGAGGGGTCACAATATTATGCGGCATTTGCCGCCCGGCTGGCCGAGCGCGGATTCATCACATTTGCGCCTCAAAACCTTTACATTTTCGGGGATCGGTTTCGTACGTTGCAGCGCAAAGCCAACCCGCTGGGCAAATCGCTGTTTTCGATCATCACGCCTCAACATCAACAAATTGTCGACTGGCTGCAAACGCTGCCGTTTGTCGATCCGGACCGCATCGGTTTTTATGGATTGTCTTACGGGGGCAAAACGGCGATGCGGGTTCCGGCGCTGGTCCCGGATTATTGCCTGTCGATTTGTTCTGCAGATTTCAATGAGTGGGTCGACAAAAACGCATCGACCCTGAATCCACGCAGCTATGTCAACTCGGGCGAATACGAAATCTTCGAGTTTGATTTGGGTGGACGCTTCAATTACGCCGAGATGGCGCACCTAATTGCCCCGCGTCCGTTTATGGTCGAAAGAGGACATTTTGACGGCGTCGCCGATGATTGGACCGTGGCCTATGAATTTGCCAAGGTGCGGCATTTGTACGCGGCAAAACTCAAAATTCCAGAAAAGACTGAGATCGAGTGGTTTGACGGTCCGCACCGGATCAACGGCCACGGCACATTTGAATTCCTGCACAAACATTTGGATTGGCCAAAAAACTCAAAACTCAAACTCCAAGATCGATGAAATGAAGCAACTGACTTGCAAAACTTTTAGCGTTCTGTTTCTGGTCACCGCCTCCGTAACCTTGATGCACGCGCCTCCGGTTCTGGCACAGTTCCCCAAGTTCGAAAGCCGCACGATCGACCCGTTTGTCGGCGATATCTGCTACGCCGTCACCGTGGCTGACGTCAACAACGATCAACGAATCGATATCGTGGCGGTCAGCGAGCGATCCGTCGTTTGGTACGACAATCCCGAATGGAAGAAGCGCGTCGTAATCGAAGACCAGACCGAACGAGATAATGTATGCATTGCGGCGGCCGACATCGACGGTGACGGGCAAATCGATTTTGCTCTCGGTGCAGGCTGGACCAAGGTCGGCACCCTCCAATGGTTGTCACGGACTGACTCGCTCGAGGAACCATGGAAAGTTTATCCAATTGCCCAGGAGCCCTGGTCGCACCGAATGCGGTTCGCCGACGTGCTGCAAACGGGAAAACCCCAATTAGTGGTTTCGCCTTTGAATAAGTCAACCGGCCACGGAGTTCGACTGATTGCGTTTGAAGTCCCGGCCAATCCTCGATTGGACCGCTGGAGGCAAACGGTTCTGAATCACAGATTAAACCGCATGCACAACCACTGGCATGCCGACTTGGACAGTGATGGACGCACCGACACGCTGGCCGCCAGCCAGGAGGGCATCACGCTGGTGCGTTGGATGGGCTCGGACTCGATTCAATTGAATTTGAGCCGCGGCGCCGACGGCGATTCGCCCCAGGCGCGCGGAGCGGGCGAAGTCAAATACGGGCAACTGGCCGGAGGGCAAAATATCATCGCGTCGATTGAACCGATGCATGGAAACCAGGCCGTCGTTTACACCCGCAATGGTCCGAATCGAAAATGGAATCGGCGTGTTCTAGACGATACGTTGCGGCGGGGTCACGCGGTTTGGCTTGCAGACCTCGATCGCGACGGCAGCGACGAGGTGGTGATCGGCCACAGCGATCCAGGGCCGGGCCCGGTCAAGGGACCTGGCGTCTACGTTTACGACGCCGAGCTTGACGCTGCCGACGATACGGTCACCGGCTGGACCAAACATGTCATTGACGATGGCGGCATTGCCACAGAAGACTTGGTGGCGGCAGACATGAATGGCGACGGATG
>JBFILF010000617.1:0-2442 GCA_041599835.1 Pirellulaceae bacterium | reverse complement strand
GGGTAATCTCAATTCCGCCGAGAATCAGACCGCCGCGGGTACCGTTGCCGCCACCGACGAAGACGTGCCGGCCGATACGCTCACCTGGAGCATCACCGGAACCGGCGCCGACGACGGGCTGTTTACGATCGACGTCAACACAGGGGCACTGACGTTCAACGCCGCGCCGGACTTCGAGAACCCAGGCGATGCTAATCTGGACAACATCTACGAAGTCAATGTGCAAGTGTTCGACGGCACGGTCGCCACCACCAAGACGATCACGGTCACCGTGACCGACGACAACGACGCTCCGGTGGGGACAATCGAATCATTCGTGCTTAACGAGGGCAGCACCCTGGTGGTTTCGGCTCCTGGCGTCTTGTCAAACGACATCGATGATGACGGCGATGCGCTGGCTGCGACGTTAGTGACTGGGCCTGTCAGCGGCTCGCTGACGCTGCAAAGCGATGGATCATTCGTGTACGGCCACAATGGCAACGAAACAACTAGCGATAGCTTCGTCTATCGGGTGGATGATGGTCGCGGCGGGTTTGATACCGTGACGGTCAATCTGACGATTGTTCCCGTCAACGATAATCCGCAAATGATCGCGAACACCGGCGATACCGTTGACGAAGGTGGCAGCGAGACGATCGACGGCAGCGAACTGCATGCGGTCGACGCCGAGTCACCGGCTGGCCAAGTCGTGTACTCGGTCACCAACGCTCCACTACATGGACAGCTGGAAATGGCCGGCAACCCGGGAGTCGCTATCAACAGCTTTACCCAACAACAGTTGAATTCCGGCCAGATTGTATACATCCATAATGGTAGCGAAACTACCAACGATCAGTTTGAGTTTGACGTCCGTGACCCCGATGGTGGATTGTCGTCGGGACATGTTTTCCAATTGTCCGTCACGCCGGTCAATGACGCACCCGTTGGGGCCAATGACAGCTACGCCGTCAACGAAGATCAACCGCTGGCCGGCAGCAGCGTGTTGGCCAACGATACGGATCCCGATAGCAACCTGTTGACGGCGCTGTTGGTGAGTGGACCAAGCAATGCTTCCACATTTTCATTGAACGCTGACGGCAGCTTCAATTACGAACCTCAGGCCAATTTTTACGGGACAGATAGCTTCACGTATCAGACGAACGACGGTACCGCCCAATCGGCCACGACCATGGTGACCATCAACGTGGTTCCCATAAACGACGCGCCTGCTGGCGCCTCCGACCAATATTTCGGATTGATTGGATCATCCCTGCAGGAACTCGCCGGCGTGTTGGCCAATGACAGCGACGTCGAAAACGATGCGCTGGTGGCTGTACTGGTAAGTGGTCCGTCCAATGGAACGCTGAACTTGGCGCCGGACGGTTCATTCGTTTATACGCCGAACCGCGGATTTTTCGGCACCGATCAATTCACTTATGTCCCGCATGATGGTGCCGATAACGGAACGCTCACCAATGTGTCGATTCGAGTTTTGTTTAAGGGCCTGCCCGGCGACGGTGATGGTGGCGGAGCAGGTGGCCAAGACATCGACACGACTCCGTTCCCCGACCCTGACAACGAATCGAATGATGACGATAAACAGACGGACGATGAATCGGATTTGGAATCGGTCAAAGAGCGCCTGTCCCTGGCCCGGCAAACGGTACTTCGCGATAATGCCGACACTAAATTTGGTGAACGCCGCAACTCGGAAAGCAACCTAATCGACGTTACGTCAATCGGTCAGTATGGCAGCATGCCTGGACAAACGCCGTCGCTTAGTCAAGACGCAACGGAACTGTTGGAATTGATGTTTGCGGTTCGCGATGCCCAGGGCGACGTTGATGGGCTCGACGATGCAGACAATTTGTTGCGGCGGGGCGTCAGCTTTGTGTTTCAGCACGATTATATTTGGAACCAGATTGATCGACTGGCAGACGAGCTGGCAACAAACAATCTGAAGTTCGGATTTGAAATGTCCATTGCGGCGACGACGATTGCCGCCACCGCCGGTTATGTCATCTGGACACTGCGAGGTGGATTTTTGATCGCCACGCTTTTATCCTCGTTGCCAACCTGGAGCATGATCGACCCGCTGCCCGTGTTGGATAATCACGCCGCCGTCCGCTCCAGCCGTTCCAAAGAAAAAGCGGACGGAATGTTCGAATAGGCCGGATGAATTTGGCCTGGCGTCGCCGACCGGCGGGGAAGGCCCTCGCTCTTTGGACACCGCGGCTGACCTTTGCAGCGGAGACCGGAGTTTGGTTAAAATGTGTTATGCCCTCATTGCTTCGATGAACCAATTTCCACGCCTCGATTCCTTCAACGTCCCTTGCCGATCCTCGACAAAGAACGCGACATTTTTCCGCGGGATCTATTTCAGGATCCGACGGTTTGGGATGACCCTCGCCGCCAGTGGTACTGCATGTACACGCTGTCGCGACGCGAGAAAGATCTGATGCG
>JBFILF010000616.1:0-2445 GCA_041599835.1 Pirellulaceae bacterium | reverse complement strand
TTCGTTGTCAAAATTTGCAGGTTAAACAAACTCTGTGAAATGTTTCGGGCAACTTGAAGCCCGTCGCGCCCAAGCGTCGATGCAGTTAAAACCGGTATATCCGCAACATCCGCTGACATTATTCCGCCTTACGCAACCGTTAAGCTTTATCAACCGGCGGGCCACGACGACGATCTAGTGAGCCGGTGCCCACAACCCTATGACAGCTGACGTACGCCTTCGCGACTTGATCCTGGCCACCGCGGCCTTTGCCGTGGCAGCGTCAAACAGCTGGCTGTCGGCTCAACCGGTGGAAAACGATCTAGTGGAAGTCACGGTGCCGGCGCGGAACTGGACGTCGATGCTGAATCGACCGGGCGTCGCATTCCTTTCGGTCCCGCAATTCGTTTCCGTTGGTCCGACCGACGAACTCTGGTTTGATTACCATTGGCTGGGCCGCACTTACTACGTCAACGATCAACGGATCGAGTTTACCGGGCTGGAGGCCACATTTGGCGTTCAAGGGGCGATCCGCGGAGTCGTGGGCCATCAAATGGGGAATTGGACTGGCCTAATTTATGCGGAGTTCTTCTTAAATCAGCCGTTCGATCGAAACCTGTTGACGGATTATCCACTCCGCGATTCGTTTGCTCACAATTATGAAATTGAGCCCTTTGAGATATCACAACTGTCCATCGTAGCCAGCCAGGGTAACTGGTCGTTTGAAGTCGGGCGTTTTGTTTCGCCGTTTGGTCGTTATCACGGAACCAGTTATCAGAATTCGTTTGTCGATACGCCGTTCATTCGATCGGAGGCTATCTTGTTTCGCGAAACGGGTGTGCACGTTCAATGGGCGCCGTCCGGATATCGTTTTAATGCGGCGCTGACCAATGGTGGGCTGGGTCAGGACACCAATTCTTCAAAGGCCTTTGTGGGTCGCGTCGCTGTGGACAGGGAGCAATATCAACTGGGCGGCAGTATAAAATGGCAGGACGGCATCGGGTCCGAAAGCCAAAAGGAGTACAAAAACCACATTGGCATCGATCTGATGGTGCCATTGACGGAGCGATTAACGGCCTCGACCGAGTTCATTTACGACGAATACGGTTTGCGGCGTCCCGGGTTTTCATTGGACGACATTAACTGGGGACGGAGCATCTACAACCGGCAGCTGAACAAGGGGTTGAACCATCCGTTAACGGGTTGGGGTTACTACGTCAATTTGATCCGAGAAGGAGACCATGTGGATTGGCTGTTAAGCTTTGGCCAGTTTTATCCCCGTCCGCTGGGAGATCCGATTCACGATCAAATAACTCGTCGTTTGTTAGCCAACGCCTCGATTCAACTGACACCGGCCATCGACGTGTTCTCGGCATTGATTCTGGAGAATTCGGTGGACAACGCGCAAGCGGGTCGAAAGCGCAAAGGCGTGATGTACACCGGTGGAATACAATTCCGATTTTGAGTCGGCAATGGCGTGCCGCCGAAAACGGACCGATGTCCGCCGCGGTGTCAAATTCTGACAGTCGCGACGAATAGGAACGCTGGCCCGGTAATCGGCCTCGTCTGACTGGTAGCGAACTTGCCCGCGGTGATTCAGCCGGTGAATGATTCTCGGCAAAATCGTTCGAGTTGGCTCAATCTGCGTCTTGCACCGCTCGACAACAATAAACGAGACGCACCGGTGCGCCTGGGCACTGGTGTCAACATTTTGCAAGGTGCTCGACATGAACCCCGAAACCCGACAACCGCATGCCGCGTTTTCGCATTTTGAATATCTGCACAGTTTGCTAGCGACGGCTCGTTCGCGACCCGGTTTGTGGGCGATCCCTCTATTGGCGGCCGGGCTGATCGGCTTTCTGGTTGCGTTTCTGGGGCCCCGGCAATGGCAGGCGACTCAGGCATTTATGGTGCGCGAAGAATTAATCGGACGGATCGTCGGGCCAGGACGCTTCGAGTCATTGGACACGATGAAGACGGCCCAGGAGACGATCCAGGAAGTGGCCAAACGACCGGGAGTCCTCCGCCGCATGTTAATCGGAGTGGGACCCACCACTGGTAACGCCGGGGAAGATTGGCCGTCGGAGCAAGTGGTCGAGGATTTTCAAGGGGCAATTTCTTTTTACGCGCCCAACGGGGCAGAGTTTGGAAAAACCGAAGTCTTAATGATGGTGGTGAAATCGTCGTCGCGCGACCGGGCCCGACAACTGGTCACCGCCTTGTTCGACGAACTGCAGATCGAATTGCGAAAAATCCGGCAGCAACGCGCAGCCAGCATGTTGACCGAAGTCGAGCAGGCAGTCGATTTTGCCCAAGAGCAACTGGCGTTGACGGCGGCCAAGCTGCGAAACGTTGAAACGCAGGTGGGGGCAGACCTGGCCGAATTGCGTAATCTAAATGATCCCACGTCGGGCAGCGGCCAGTTACGTGAGATGTTCATCCAGATTCAATCAGAGTTGAGAAGCG
>JBFILF010000615.1:0-2461 GCA_041599835.1 Pirellulaceae bacterium | reverse complement strand
TGCTATTTGGATTCGCCGACGGTGGTGCCGAAGTTGGGGCTCAAACCGTTTCGGTGCCCGTGAAGTTTCTTGGCACCTTCAAGGTGGTAGCGACCGCAGCCGATTCGGTGACGGTCCAGCCGGTATTTATCGCCGATGCCAACGAAGTTGCCACACCGACCACATCGTGGACATTTTTTGAACGAATGCCGGGCGACTACCGCGACGCCTTTGTAGAGGATTTTCGCGCAAGCAGCGGGCTGGCGGAGAGTGAGGCCGTCGACTTCGCGCAATTTCGCGAAGCTTTGAAGACCAAATATTTGCCGGCCGCCTCGATGGGACTGGCGGAAGACAGCGCCGAATATGAAGCGTTGTTGGACGAGTTCACATTTGACGGGTTTGCCTTGAACGAGATAAACGCCTGGGTCGGCAGCCAAGGTGATCGCCGCAATCCGGAATTCGATCCCGACAATCAACAGCGCCGCGTCACACTGCGTTTCGGTGCGAATTCGCAAAGCTACACGGTCGATTCAGCCACCGGAAAAATTGCCACCGACGGTTCGTTTAATTTCCAGGGCGAAGCGATTGATCCCCAATTGAAATGGGGCGAAGACATTACATTTAAGACTGACGAAGAAATCACCGTGGATAAATACTATGGCGAGCTGGGGTTTCAGCGGGACGAGACCAATCGGCAAGCGCCGCTGGTTGATATCGAGGACGCCGAGGTGGTCAACGAGTCGTTCGAACGCGAGCTGCGCGATTACCCCTATTTGCTGGAAGAACTCGGCACCCAAACTGCAAAACTCGACAGGGTCAAACAACAAGTGGACCGCGATATTGAAGGGATCAACCAGTTGGTGGCCGACGCCCGCCAACAGATCAACAACCGCGACGTGATCATCGACCAGCTGCAATCGGACATCACCAAATTACGGGACGATTTGGCGCTGGTCACCGATCTGCTGGACAAACGGACGCGCGAGTTTGCCCAAAAACAGGAACAGATCCGAACGTATTACAAACAGATTATGGAAATGTACAAGCAAATGCAGTCCTCGGGCGACGCGCTGAACACGAGCACGCAAAAAGAACCTGCCAACCTGGCCGGTATTTCTAAATAGCTGCCTGGAAAATAGCTGCCGGCAACGTAGTCGCATGTAAATTAAAATAGCCGCCTATTAAACAGCTGGCTGTCGTTCGGTTGCCCTGCCCTCGGCGGCCGAATGTCACGGGCGGGGTTGTCCGCGGTGGTGCGGAATTCTTCTCACATCAAGCAAGGCTGCTGCTCAGCTGGTCCCACTGCGCCTCACTTGCGGCCGATCGCGTGGAATCTATTGATCAAGCGTTGTCTGCGCGGGCGGCTGCCGCAACAATGAATCGGCGGTCCATCTGGGGGACCGTTTTTCACACGCTTGTATTGCCGATCGCCGCCGACAGCCATGGGAATCTACGACCGAGGCTACTACCAGGATGACGAGTGGAAGGGTCCGTCTGGCGCGGGCCGGTCGACCCGGTGGTCGATGATCACCATTTTGATCGTCATCAATCTGGCGATCTTTTTGCTGGACGCGTTTTCAAACGTGGTCATCCCCGGCGGCGGGGCCAGCGAACCGCCGGGCAGGCAGGCTGCGAACCAGGACCAGCACCGCTGGGTTTCGTTTACGCTTTCGCTGAAAACCAATGCCGGTTCCAGCCAGCCGGCGGCCCAGCCATTGGCCGGCCCGTTGCAAAAGCCTTGGCTGGTATGGCAATTGCTGACGTACGGATTCGCTCATGCGTCAATCAGCACCAGTACCGGCCTGATGCACATCGCCTTCAACATGCTGACTTTGTTTTTTCTGGGCCGCGCCGTTGAACAGCATTATGGCTCGCAAGAGTTCATCAAGTTCTACCTGATCGCCTTATTAGTGGCCGGCACCGTGTGGCTGTTGGCGCATACGGTCCGCGGCGAGCCGGGTTGGGCGGTGGGCGCTTCGGGTGCGGTGGCGGCGGTCGTCATTTTGTTTGTATTGAATTTTCCCAAACAGACGCTGTTGCTCATGGGCGTGCTGCCGATGCCCGCCTGGGTACTCGGTTTGTTGCTAGTGGGAATCGATATTCTCAACTCGTTCAATTCCGAGAGCCACATTGCGGTCGAAGCGCACCTGGCCGGCGCCGCCTTTGCCGCCGCATATTTTTATGGCAAATGGCATTTCCGCTGGATAAAACTGGAGCGGCTGACACAGATGTTCTCCGGCAAACCGCGACTCAAAGTGCACGCGCCTCGCCGGTCAAACGAGCAGTTGTCGGATCAAGCGGACCGGATTCTGGAAAAGTTGCACCGCGAAGGCGAATCCAGTCTGACGCGGCGGGAGCGGAAAATACTTGAAAAGTACAGTCGAACGGTCCGCGATCAACGCGAACCCTGACACCCACGTGCTGGATGCGGTTACGTTCTCATGGGAGTCGGCTTGTGTGGCCTTTCCGTCGGCAAGGGCTG
>JBFILF010000614.1:0-2468 GCA_041599835.1 Pirellulaceae bacterium | reverse complement strand
TTGGCTGGGTCAGATGCACGATTTGTGCGCCAAGATCCACAGTCAATTCAACTAGATCGGCTGCACCGCCACCTTGCAACACGTCGAGGCATTCATCCACTTCGACGGAATTACCGACCATTTTCCCCAACGGCTGGTTCATGTCCGTCAAGACAGCCCGCGCGCAGACGCCGAGTCCCTGGGCGGTGCTGACGAGTGACGACGCCAATTTTTTGGCGCGATCAAGCGTCTTCATGAACGAACCGCTGCCCCATTTTACATCCAGCACCAAAGCGTCGAGTCCTTCGGCCAGCTTTTTGCTCAAGATGCTGGCGGTGATAAGTGGAATGGAGGGTACGGTTGCCGTGACATCGCGCAGCGCGTACAGGCTGCGATCGGCCGGCGCGATTTCGTCACTGGCGCCGGTGATGACGCAACCGACTCGGTCGACGACTTGTTGCAATTCCGTGATAGACAAGTCGGTTCGGAAGCCGGAAATGGATTCCAGCTTGTCCAAGGTTCCGCCAGTGGCTCCCAGTCCCCGACCCGAGATCATAGGTACGGCCATGCCGCAATCAGCCAGTGCCGGTGCCAGGATAATTGACACTTTATCGCCGATGCCGCCCGTTGAATGCTTATCGACGACGGATTTGTCGAGGCCAGGCCAGCAGAGCGTTTTGCCCGATTGCAACATCGCACGTGTCAGCGCAACGGTTTCTGCAGCATCCATTCCCTGAAAATAAATGGCCATGGCCATCGCCGCCATTTGATAATCGGGAACGTCTCCGTTGGCATACGCCGCCACAAGTTGGGCGATTTCTTCGTCATCGAGACGGTGTCCATCTCGTTTGGCGGCGATCAGTTTGGCTGGCGTCATGTGCCTGTTGTCGCAACTGCGCGCCGATTCGGCAAGCACTAAACACGCTGCAAGTGCAGACTATTCTTAAAACCCGTCACTGGAGGATGATTTGAGGTCAGCGAAGGCTTGCCAGAAACCTAGGACCTTAGTCTCGGTCCGTCGCTTTCGATTTATGCATTGAGTTGCCAGATGACGACGTTCAGGTACGCCACGAACGTAAACCAGGCCAGTTGCGGGAACATCAGCAGGCCGGCCATCCGTGATCGTTGCCAGAACAGGCACAGTGTGGCAAAGATAGACAACCACAAAACGACGACTTCGATCGCACCGGCGCCGGGGTTTTTGACGCCGAAGAAGACGGCGATCCACACCAATATCAGCACGAGTTGTGTCATAAAGAACTTGACGCCCAGTTTGGCCATGGGTTCTTCGTGCTGCATCCACACGATCCATACGGCCACGGACATCAACATGAACAGGGCGACCCAGATGAAAAAGAACAGTTCGGGGGGCGGGACCCAAGCCGGCTTGTTAAGGGATTGGAACCAGTCATCAATATGCGGGTTGAGGCGCAGGTATCCCACAGCTCCACCGACGGCCATGATTGCCATGCAGAGCAGGAACCAGCCGAGCAATCCAAAGAATCTTTTGGTGCCAGACATGCGCATTAATCGGAGGGTGGAGACGAAACGGTAGCGATGAAAATCACGTTGGATATTTCCGTGCAAACGTAACTTACGGCTAACGGATAGACCGTGTAAAACTGTGAGGGTGCCTGCAAATCGCCGGGTATTGCTTGACGATTAACCGCCACAATCGCTAAGATCGGACGCTGAAATCTGGCGGGGTGTGGCTCAGCCTGGTAGAGCGCTGCGTTCGGGACGCAGAGGTCGCTGGTTCAAATCCAGTCGCCCCGATTTTTGCTTTGCGTTTTTTTACTTCAAAGTTGCCAAAGTCCGCATTCAATACCGCCTTGGATTACGATCGCGATTTTCCCGTGACCACCGGGAATCTCCATCGATCGTATGGCGATTTCTGCTCCCGCATCCGCTGCTGCGGCCACAGCTTGTTCCAAGTCTTCGACTAGCGCATAGGGCCTGACAACCGGTGTTTCAGATTCACGCAGTGGGCCGCGAATTCCGATCATGCCGCCACCACTGAGTTTTGCGGTACGAGCATTTCCAAAGCCTGCGACCGGTTCGCTAAAAGTGATTCCATGTACCGTCGAGTATTGCTTACAGAGTTCGTCAACCTTCGGAGTTACAATCTCAAGGTATTGAACCTGCAAACTCTTTGCTTCGCTATCCTGATTACCTTTGGCGCTTGTCGATTGTTGAGATTCGCTGTGCAAAAACATGCCTCCAAAAGGAACGGCTAATGCAACACCGGCGTGAAGCAGATTTCGTCGATCAAGGTTTGGCATTTTTGATCATCTTTCAACTAATGGTCGAGTTACGGTAAAAAGGGATTCTCTCGCAAATACGTCAGGATAGCCTGCGTTAAAAAAACTGTGTGACGAAGATTTCAACACTCGTCTCTGTTTTCCTGATTAGTGTACTTCAACGTGGAATCAGCGCCGATGTCATTGACTTTCATCAAAGAAAGTCTGCGTCATCCAGGACTGGAATTT
>JBFILF010000613.1:0-2470 GCA_041599835.1 Pirellulaceae bacterium | reverse complement strand
TTTTCGTCGAGCTGGACGAACGGATGATTGGCAGTTCGGCACCGTTTTCTTTTAGATAGGCGGCGATTTCCTTGCGCTTCGACATGTTCGCCCAGCTCAGCGGCGTTGCGCCATAAAACGTGTCTTTTGCGTTTACGTCCGCGCCTTTTTCCACGAGAAATTTCACGGCTTCCAAATGGCCTTTTTCCGCAGCGTACATCAGCGCCGTCGCGCCGTAGGCCGTCGTTGCGTCGACGTCGATGCCCTCGTCAAGGATTCTGGTGATGCGGTCCACATCTCCCGCTCGCGCGGCGTCAAACAGGTCCTCGGGCGTGGCCGCGGATTCCTGGCCAGCGCAAAAATTGCTAAGTCCCCAGGCGAGAACGAGGATCAGGGACGAAATTCCAACGTGATTAAAGCACATAGTCTGTTCCGTGTAGTCTTTCCAAGCTCCGTTACGCGGGCGATCGAATGGTTCGCTATCGCCCGATTTCCGATCAATTCTCTACGATCGACGCGCCAGATCAAGAATGCGAGTGCAGAAGTTATTCTCGGCCGCCGCAAACAAGTGCTTCGCAGGGCAGGTCCAGACAAAAAACGCCGGGCCCGAAGTGGAAAGACCGGAGTCAACGCAATTTGCCCAGGGTATGACTAACTCGCTGCCGGGAGCAGCAAACTCACTGCCTGCGGTCGCCTAGACGTCCACGCCCAGCATCTGGCACGCTTCTGCGTAACCGGGTGCCCGGTGTCCTTTTTGGTCGTTGCGATCGTAGCCGTAAGCGCTTGCCGTGACGCGCGCCAGCCCAACGAGGTGCCGCCATTTGAACGCCGGCCGCGTCGCCTCGAATTCTTCTTCGACGGTTCGATAGAATTTTTCCGAATGCAAACGACCGTCTTCGCTAATCGCATATTTCAGCATTAAGTCAAAAACTGGTCGCGGTCGATCGCTGTCCGAGCGGCCGTAAAGTTCGATGGCTGCCGCGGCCAGCGCCTGATCGTTGGAGCGGATGGCCTCTTCGGCCAGGCCCAGCAGCTGTTTCGCATTAGATGTTTTGACGCGTTCCAGATGTTCTTGAACGGGATATGGGTCGTGTTGGAACGGTTGGTAGCGGCCGGTGTGATAAGCCGACACGATCAGGCCGGATACTTTGTGGCGCTGATCGGCCAATTGCACCATATTCCGCCAGGCGTTAGCGGCATCCGTACCGTGAACTCCCGGCGAATCCCCGTGAGTTCGCCAGCGATCGGCGCCTTGCCGCAGGATTAACGAGTTGGCGGCTAGTGAAATGGCGTCGGCCACGGCGGAAATAGATATGCCCTCGGCCAACGCTGCGGCCACAGCTTCGGACGCCTCGAATTCATTCTTTTCATAAATCGTACCAGCCATTTCTTCGACCCAGTCGTCTCCCGGATCGCGACTGCCCAGCTTGATCGTCAGCAGCTTGTACTGGTCCAGCAACTTTGGCAGTACCCGCCGAATTGGCGATTCGGGTCGCCCCTTGGCCAGGCGGCGTTGTTCCTCGTCCACACAATAACGCACGCATTGGCGCAACATGGTGTGCGCGTGGTCGGCGCCGACGACGTCGATTAATTCCATGGCTCGGTGCGCCAACACAAACCGGTGTACATTGATGTCGTCTTCGATCGTTTCCAGCATGGCGAGCAGCTGCTGCTCGGGCGGGACGTCGACCACGGAAGCAAACAATTGCTCGGCTTCGTCCATTTTCCCTTGTCGTGACGCATCGCGCAGTTTGCGGTCGAGGCCGGCGATTTTCCGCTGTTCAACTTCGAGGGGTCGCAAAGTCTTTTTGTCTTGCGATCGAGTTTTTTGAATTTGATCGGTGTTGCGAAACAACACTTTCAGCACGGGTAACGCTGCGCGGCTGGTCGGCAGGCGGCTGGCCATTTCAAGTGCCGGAACCAGCGCCATTTCGGCGTGATAGCCGACGTAGTCCTGCCCGCCAAACGTCTCGGCATTAGCCAAAGCGGCGGCGGCGGTCATCGAGCGGAGGTCGGTATCGCCGCTGTTGAGCAGCCGGACCAAGTTGATTTGCAGCTTTTCCGGTGGCAGCTGCTGCATCATGTCAACCAGCTTGTCGAATGGGCCAAATGCCAATTCATTGTCCCAGCGCGTAGCGAATTCGCTGGAGAACCCTAGATCAGAAGCCAGCGCTGGCCCCAATCCGGCGACCAGCATGCCGCTGCCAACGTGTTTGAGAAAATTGCGACGAGGTACTTGGTTTGACGAGCGGTTCATGGGCCGGGCTCCTTGTGACCAATGGAAATGGCTGCAATCGAAATCCGCTGCCGTTATTGTAGCAGAGCAGCCCTTAAATACCGGTCGCCGGGAAAATCAACCCTGCTAAAACCGCGAATTTTTGCACACTAACGGCAAATGCGATACTGCCACCTCCATACCGTCCCGTCTTCCGGGTGGTCGTAATCACCCAGCTTTTGAAATTCGCACTTTTGCAGGACGCGGCCGGACGCG
>JBFILF010000612.1:0-2479 GCA_041599835.1 Pirellulaceae bacterium | reverse complement strand
TTCCGAGCCCAGCTTGGTCAGCCATGACTCGTATTGGTCGAGTACCACGTTGGCGTTCGACGGAAGACTTTGAGACCGGTAAACGACCCGCCGCTTGGCGGCCCGGATCGCTTCCAGCTGTCTTCGCAATAATTCGGTTTTTTCGTTCTGCATTCCGGTCAGAATCGTGTGCTTTTCGTTGAGCTGCCCACTGACCCAGAATATGCCCCCGAATACCAGCGCAAGAGGCAAGAGGCCGAGCACGGCCATGGCCAAGTATTTTTCACGGGAGGAAAGGTTTTCGAACATATTACTTGGGCAATTCCCGGGTCCTGGGTTGGGTCGTCGCCGGGGAAGCCTCTGTCGCCGTCTCGGATTTTGGTTCGACCGATTCAGCCTTGTCTATCGACGAGTCGCCTGTGTCGCCGTCGTCACTGTCTTGCGAACCAGGCAATTCGAGCTGGCTGTCAAAATCAATGGCAGCGATGTCAAACAAATCCATTCTCAGACTTTTCTTGAATTCGTTGCGCAGGGTTCCCGAGTTATTGATATTGGAAGAGCGCGGAATGATTTCATACGGTCGACTGGCCAGATTATCGGACAACTCATTATGGCTTTGCGAGTCTTTGACTTTGCCGGCCAATTCAATAATCGCATTTTGGCCGTACAGATTGCCGACGAACGAATCCACGATCGATTCGTCTGGAGTTAGCAGTCGGTCGCTCAATTCGTAGAGTTCATCGAGCCACTGAATATCGCGGCTTTTCCAGTCGTCGACGAAGGCCACGCGATTGATGATGTCGTCCGTCGTCACGGCTTGCTGTTTCAACGTGGTAATTTCGGCTTGCAAATCGGCAATTTCCGCGTCGCGCGACCGCAATACCCACCAGCCGATCAACATTCCCACGATGAACAGACCGGCCGCAATCGCGCCGGCGATCGTCAACATGTTTCGCGTCTCGTGCGAGGTTTCCGGTCGCCGCGGATTAATAAAATCGATGGAGCGGGTTTCCGTCGCCGATTGCTGAACAATGGCGCCCAACAGCGACGCGAACCCATCGAATCGATCCGGATATTTGAACTCACGGCTCAGTGAAACCGCATCAAACGGATTAAAGAACTCGGTTTCAATCACAAACGATTCTTGCAGACCTTGGCGTAATCGTTCATGCTCGCTGGCCTTCCCAAACACGATGATCTTGTTGATCTCCGGCGCCTCCGCCTGGTTGCGCGCCGCTGCGATCGTCCGCTGGACTTCGCCGGGCAGCCAGTTGTCGAATTGATCATCGGAATATGATTCGGGGACGCGGACCGTGCGGGTAAACAGCAGGTGACCGTTGTCGACAACCGACAGGTTGGCTTGGCGGCCCGACAGCTCAACGGTGATTTGACAGGAGTCGGTCCCTGAAACGGACCTCATCAATTCCACCGCCGCAAACGGTCGGATGACCACGTGACGTAACCGCAACCCAGCCGATTCGACGGTCTTGCGAATTTCCGCCAGGGTTTTGGGTGAAATGGCAGCGGCCAAGATAGATGTCAATTGACCGTTGCTGGTGTGAATTGGGACGAAATCCAACGTCCAGTCGTCGCCCAGCGCGTTGAAATGGTTGCGGGCCTGGAATCGAACCAATTCGGGCAGTTCTTCATCCGGCACCGGCGGCACTTCAAACTGCCGCATCTCGATCGAACCCCGAGACACCACCACCGTTGCTTCGCCGCGGGAGACGCCGTTGGCCTGTAAAACGGCCTTGATTTTGCCGCCCAGACGTTTGGCATCCAGCGATTCATCTTCGGTCCGCATCAACTCGACAGTCAGCGCGCGATCGAATACGACCCGCCCGGCACTGCGGCGTGCAATGGCGACGAGGATGCGTCGCGGATCCCAGTTTAGAGCTACGAGCGGCATGTGAGGTGTGAAGATAGTTTAAAGGTTGGATTAGTACTGCAAATCGATGCCCAGGGTGTCAACCGAATAACCGCTCTGCAAGTGACTTTTATCTCTCCAGAATAGTATGCGCGGGATGGCCACGGTAGTATCCAGAATCACTTCGGCGCGACTGGTCGCCACGCTGTCTTGGAAATAACCCACGATTTCTGCCCGATAAACCTTACCACTGGTACAAACGAATGGCAGCATCAGCTTCATCGTGGGCAGGTCGACAATGCCCTCCACCAGGATCCACGTTTCGTAAGCGCGGTTGCGGTCGGTGATATCGGGATCATCTAATTCGAATTCGCGCCGCTGTATGATTTCATCGGCGATTTCCGGCGTCATGCCGGGGACGCCCTCCAACACCCGGCGCGGAGCTTGCATCAAATTGATTCGGCCGGGAATGTTGTCACCACTGATCGTGGTCAGATTCGACATCACGATCGGCATGGTCTGCGGCAAGTTGAGAAAAGTGATCGGTGACGCCAGCTTTACGGTTTGCATCTCACCGTCTTCGTCCTCATACGTGGCCGTGGTGTAGGCATCGATGAGGTCGAGTACTTGAGT
>JBFILF010000611.1:0-2488 GCA_041599835.1 Pirellulaceae bacterium | reverse complement strand
TGCGCCGGATTATGCCCGCACCGTCGATATCCATCGCAAGCCAGGTTACGATCCCGTCGAGCTTTTTTTTGATCCGGCCACGCGATCGATTCCACTGGACGCGTCACTGGTCAAGGGTTCACACGGTGCCCCGGCTCGCGAAACATCTCAACAAGGATTGTTTTTGGCCAGCCGGCCCAGGCTGCTGCAATCTGAAATCGTTTGCGACACGGACATTCACAAACTGGCGCTGCAATTGATGTTGCAATGAACAGTGACCAGCAAACCAAAAAGGAATTTCGAAGTATCGCGCTATCGCGTCGCGACGCTCAACCCAATCGCGAATTGTCCAGTGAAATCATTGCCCGCCAACTTTTGCAGATTGCTCGTGCCCGAAAAGTTAAAACGGCAAGTTGCTATGTCAGTATACGCAGCGAAGTTCAGACGACGGGACTCATCGAGTCGTGGCTGGCCGAATCCGTCGATGTCTACGTGCCATTCTGTGGAAAAGACCGGTTGGAATTGTTTCAGATCAACTCGCTGAACCAGTTGCAGGCGGGAACACTGGGCATCCCCGAGCCTCCTACGTCATTACGAGTGCCCGAGCGGAAGCTGCCGCACGCGTCGGCACTTGATTTAATCGTCGTACCCGGCCTGGCGTTTACCGCTGCCGGCGATCGTTTGGGTTATGGCAAGGGATACTACGATCGGCTGTTGGCTGAACTGATGCGCGGCGTAAAAGTCGGGGTTTGTTTCGAATGCCAGTTATTTGACTCGCTGCCGGCGGGACCGCGCGACGTGACCATGGATTTGATCGTGACGGAGTCTCGACTATTGGCCTGTCGACCGGACGACAATCAAGGCGGAATTACGATACAACCGGAGGGTTCCAAGACATCGGACAGCTCAAAAAAACCCTCCTGACTGATTTGCGTATGCGACAAGTTGATATATTTCAACTTCGACAACTTCTTTAATGACTCGATGGACTCATCCGTCAATTCGTTAGAGCCCAGATGCAGCCACGTCAGCTGGGGCATTTGCGCCAAAATCCCGGCGGATCGATCGGTGATCTGCGTCTTGTCCAGGTTCAACCAGGTAAGGTTTGGCAAGCGGGTGAGTTGTTGCACGCCGGCATCAGTGACTTGCGTCGTCCACAGATTTAATTCCTGCAGACTCTGAATCTTGGCAACATGTTCCATTGCCGGGTCACCAATGCCCGGCGAACTGTTTTCACTCAGGTCCAGATTCTCGAGCTTGGGCAATTCAGCCAGCCACACCAATCCGTCGTCCGTTATTTGGGTGTCTCGCAGCCGCAACGATTGCAATTCAGTCAAACCGGCAAACACCTCAAGGGACGGGTCGCCGATCCGCGTCCGCACCAAATGCAGCTCCTTCAAGCGATTCAAACCAGCGAGTTGGCGAATCCCCTCATCCGTGACTTGCGTATCATTGAGTCCCAGCACTTCCAGCGACGCCATCTTTGCCACGTGAGCCATGCCCGGGTCGCCTACTTGAGGTCCCCAGACCTTGACGAACTTCAGATCGGGCAATTGAGATAGGTGTTCCAGGCCTTGGTCGGAAACCCGGTTGCAATCACTCAGGTCGATTGCCCGCAGCGAGGTCAAGTTCTGTAAATGCTGTAATCCTTCATCGCCGATTCGGGTTTGCCCACAACGGATCTGTTCCAGGTTTTCAAACTGGCTTAACACTCGCATGCTGTCATCATCTATATCCGCTCGAAACAGTTGAATGTATTTCAGATCGCGCAATCCCGTCAGTTTTTCCAGGATCGACGTGTTGGCGATGGTCTTTGAAAAGTCCACTTGCTGTAGCGTGGTTAATTGGCCGACGACGTCAAACATGGCCGGCGTCACCCAAGGTCCAGAAACCGACAATTCGCGGATGTTGGTAAAAAATCGCAGATGGGCAAACGTTTCCTCGTCGACTGGGAACTGAGTCAGATCGACGGCCACGACTTGACCTGATTCATCCAGGGAAACGTTGGCACCGTTGTCCTCCAAAACGGCGACCGCATTTGAAACGTTCTCTCGATTCATCGATTCGATGCTGCGTCGCGCAGCGAGCAACTGCGACTCGAGGTCAGCCACTTTTCGTTTCAATTCAATGATGTCGGCTTGGACTTCGGGCGACGGCGTGCTGGTTGTGCCAGCAGGCGAAACGGAACGCTGACCGAGTTCGGCCAGCTCACGTTCTAGTTGCTTCACTTTTGACTTGAGCACGACCACGTCGTACTTGCCCTGTTGGCACCCCGAGAATCCGCCGCAAATAACGGCAGCCACCGCCAACAGCGCTAAGCACCGCAAGGTCGGTACAAAAAATGAGATCGTGTGGTTCAAACAGTTCATTCCGTTGTCCGATGCGTGGCCGGTTACAGGAATTGATACAACCCGCACAATCCGGACATGTGTATTTGCTTTCGGTAGCCGCGACTCGAAACGTCGAGCGATCCGAAAATCCAATAAGGAAAGGCTGGCGGGAAATCGGC
>JBFILF010000610.1:0-2527 GCA_041599835.1 Pirellulaceae bacterium | reverse complement strand
TACGTTCCCAACATGTCGCCGTTGGCCATTCGGTTGGCCCGTCGCTGCTGGCCTGGTCCGCTCACCCTGGTCGTGCGCGACGCGCATCCCGACAGCGTTTTGTGCCGGCTGCCCGAAGCGGTGCAAAATTATTTAATGCCAGACGGCACGATCGGTTTGCGCGTGCCGGGACACCAGATTGCCTTGCAGACGTTGCGTTTGTCAGCGGGACCCTTGGTGCTGACCAGCGCCAATCTCAGCGGACAACCGGATTCCATCACCGCTCAACAGGTCGCCGAACAGCTTGGAGACTCGGTGGATTTGATTCTGGACGACGGGACTTGCCGATTTGGCCAGCCGTCGACCGTGGTGCTCGTCGATGGCAATCACTTCAAAGTGCTTCGCGAAGGTGCTGTGTCGCGTCAAACGTTGCACCAGCTGACGTTTTACTTGGCGCTCGTGGTTTGCACCGGAAATACCTGCCGCAGCCCGATGGCCGAGTTGATTTTGCGCCGCGGGTTGGCAAAGCGGGTTGGCTGTCAACCGAATGAGCTGGAATCGCGCGGCATTTCCGTGCGGTCGGCCGGGATCGCGGCGCTGCCTGGGGGACAACCCAGCCCGCAGGCCGTCGACGTAATGCAGCAAATGGAAATGGACCTGTCGCGGCATTCCAGCCAACCGGTTACCGAACACCTGGTCAAACACGCCGACATCATCCTCACCATGACCGAGGGCCACCGTCAGGCTTTGATTGCCCAATGGCCGGACCTGGCAACGCGAACTTACATGTATTCCACCGAGAATCGCGACATCAGCGATCCCATCGGCATGTCGCAGGACGTGTACCGGGAGTGCGCCCGGCAACTGGAATCGCACACAGAGCACTGGGTCGATGTAATTTTGGAACAAGCTCTCGCCGAACAGGATCAATGACATGAAGATAGCTGTCGGTAGCGACCATCGCGGTGTCGGCATAAAAACTCAAATTGTGCAGATCCTGAAGCAGCTGGGACATGAACCGGATGACCAGGGCACACATTCCACGGAAAGTTGCGACTATCCAGATTTTGCACACGCGGTGGCCTGCCACGTGGCTCAGCACAAAGCACAAAGAGGCATCCTGGTTTGCGGCACGGGCATTGGCATGTCGATGGCTGCTAACAAGACCAGTGGCGTCCGCGCGGCGTTATGCCACGATGTGCACTCCGCCGAAATGAGCCGCCGACACAACGATGCCAACGTTTTGTGCCTGTCGGCCGACCAAATTGAAGCGGGGGCGGACGAAAACCTGCTGCGGGAAATCGTGTCACACTGGTTGTCGACGGAGTTTGAAGGGGGCCGGCACCAGCGACGAGTCGAAAAAATCGGGTCGCTGCCGGATGCGGCATCTTGCAAAGATTAAAAATGGCAATGACTGATTCGTGCGATGAATGAGGCGGCCGAAACAGCGCGAATTGGCATGTTGACGGTCTCCGACCGGGCCAGCCGAGGTGCCTATGCGGATTTGGGTGGACCCGCCATTCGCGAATATTTCGAGCGGGTCCTGACCAGCCCTTGGCAACCGCGGACCAGCATCGTGCCGGATGATTGCTCCGGCATTGAATCGGAACTGATTCGTTTGTGTGACGACGAACGGTGCGCACTGGTGGTGACGACCGGTGGAACGGGACCCGCTCCGCGGGATGTGACACCCGAGGCGACAGAAAACGTCTGTGAAAAAATGTTGCCAGGTTTCGGAGAATTGATGCGACAAGTTTCGTTGCAATTTGTGCCGACAGCCATTTTGTCACGACAAGCGGCCGGGATTCGCGGCCGGTCGCTAATTGTCAACTTACCGGGCAAGCCTAAATCGATCACCGAATGCCTGGATGCCGTAATGCCTGCCATCCCGTATTGTATTGATCTCATCGGCGGTCCGTATCTAACGACGGATCCCGATCATGTCATCGCGTTTCGACCGAAGACGAATTGATGACGGTGGCGATCGCTTGATGGCACACCAATTGTGTTCCCGGTTCGGCCCATTGACGTCGAACAAATCCCAAAGCAATGGCCCCTTGGCTGGGGGCCAGCCAAGCCGCCGACGTGATGCGTCCCACTTGTTTGTCGTCGGCCAGCAATGCAGCATCTCCAAGCGGTTGGCTACCGCTGATCTGCAACTGCACAAGGAAGTAGTTGACGTGCCCCAGCGCGTCAATTCTGGCCACCGTTTCCTGGCCAAGGTAACAGCCCTTTTTGAATGAGATTGCCAGCTCATCGCGGCGAAACTCCTGGGGCAAGTGGGCAGTCGTCACCTCGGCGCCGTTGAGCGGCATGCGGTTGCGAATCCGCGCCAAATCGAACGCCTCCCAGCTGAATTCGGAAATTGAAACACCTTCTTCAAATATCGCAGGTGGAAAATCGCCCTCCGACTGCCAATCGACGAGCAACGTGTCCGCCTTCGAACAAATCGCCGTTTTGACGACCAGCACATGTTCATCGACGCAGCGATGCGACAACAGGTCAGCGGCAGCTTCGTGGGGAAACCACTGGTTCTGCGCGGCAGTTC
>JBFILF010000609.1:0-2566 GCA_041599835.1 Pirellulaceae bacterium | reverse complement strand
CGTCAACTCGTTCACCGAATTTGCCCATCGGCCACACGATATTCAAAAATCGTTACAGGACTGCACATCCTGTCATCAGCTCGATTCGAGCGCGACCAATGCCAGTCGTTTCCGATCGTTGGATACCAGTGATTTCCGCAGCAATTTTGTGGCGATCAGCCGCAGCGATTGCGCCAGCTGTCATCGGCCCGGCGGAGCCAGCCACGGCTGCGTGGATTGTCACCGCTATCATATCGGCAGCCCCGTTTCTCACCGCCGTTAATGGCGGGCGAACTAGTAATACCGGAATTTGTCACCGTCGGATTGTGGGACAATTAACCTTGTTGGGGCCGCGTTGGCAAACGAATGCCATGGTTCAATAGTTTTTTGTCTCGAATCTGACGATTGTCCGTCTGTTGAAAATTCTCTTCTGGCAGCTTAAGCTCGAATCTCCGCTACAACGGTGTGACCCGTCTGATTCTCATTTATTTTCGACTGTTTTATCGGATCAAAATCATGCGCCAGGCCTCCATCTTTTCTGTGATAATTGTGCTGCTGTCGCTGGGCGTTTTCACCCAGCAGTTGCGGGCGGATTTTCATGTCCTTTCCGCCTATCTGGATGGTCAACAGGCAAACGCCGGACAGGGGACGGGTTCGCCGGGTACCGGATACGCTGCGGTGACGATAGACGAGGACGCCGAAGACTATTCGGCGGTGTGGCATGTCACATGGGAAAACTTGTCGTCCCCAGTAACGGGGATTCATTTTCATTTTGGCGCGCCGGGGCAGGAGGGACCGATTCGCGTCGACGTTGGTGCGATCAGCGGTCTCACCAGCCCGTCGATCGGCGCGACCATCGTGCCCAATGGACCGATCCACGAGTTGATGGATGGGCTTTGGTATATCGATATCCACACCGTCAACTTTCCAGACGGCGAAATTCGTGGGCAGGTCATCATGCGACCGACGGAGGCCGAAGATTTCACAATCAACTTAGGCAGTCAGAAATCCGGGGCGTTGGTCGACCTGAACTTCGACGACAACCAATACCTGGTCATGGATCCGCAGTTCTTGGCTAGTCGTTACCAATTGGAATTGATCGTAGAGGGGACGTCGCATCGCGCGGAGCCAATAAACCTTGAATTCATCATTGAGTCCAAAGTGTTCAATTTTGTAGGAACCGTCCAACAATCGGTGGAATTATTTAACTACGATTCAGGCCAATACGAGGTCGTGGACACGCGTCTTGCCACGTCGGCCGATTCGGTTTATTTCGAGACAATTTCAACCAATCCAGGGCGGTTCGTCGAAGATGGGACGAACGCGGTCAAGGCGCGGATTCGCTTCCAAAACAGCCTACCGTTTTGGGTGACGCGCATCGCTAATCTGTATCTTCCGTTCCGGACGAACTTGGACCGATTCTTGTGGAACGTTAATTGAGGCGAAAAACGGTTTTTGTGAACCGTTTATCGATCAAACCGTGCGGCAAAAAGGCAAGTCAGGGGTGACCTGAAGCGATCTAGTACCACCTGATCGTCTTTTTGCCCAAAAAGGCCTCGATGCCTTGTTTGGCGGATTCGGTGGAACGGGCGGCCGCAGTGTTGGCCGAGCCGATACTGAGCTGCGTGAACAGCGCTTCGCCAATTGTCTCGTTAATCAGTTGTTTGGTCAGTTGCATTGCCGAGGGGGCGCCTTCGGCCAATTGAGTCACAACTTGATGCGACCGCGCCCACACCAGGTCGTCGGCTACCACATCGCTGAACAGGCCAAGACCTTTCAGATAATCGCTGGAATACGTTTCGCCGGACAGCAACATTTGTGCGGCCACCGCCGCGCCGACACGGAACACCAGCAGCGGCGCCGAAACACCGGCCACCAGACCGCGCCGGACTTCGGGCAAGGACAACTCGGCCGATTGGCCGGCGATCACGATATCGCAGGCCAGCATTAACGCGACGCCGCTGCCCGCTACCAGGCCGTTGACGGCGGCCACAATCGGCTTGGGAAATCGCAGCATCGTTTCCAACAGGTCGCGCAGGTCCTGCATTTCCTCGTGCCACGCCTGCAAGGCCGACGGATCTTCGAGTTCATCGCCGATCTGTTGCAAATCCGTGCCCGAACAAAACGACGGGCCGCTGCCCGTCAATATCACGCCGCGGACTTTGCGCTCCGCGTG
The DNA here is from genome assembly GCA_041599835.1 of Pirellulaceae bacterium. Taxonomy (GTDB): domain Bacteria; phylum Planctomycetota; class Planctomycetia; order Pirellulales; family Pirellulaceae; genus CAJQPP01. The sequence goes on along the minus strand of JBFILF010000609.1, from coordinate 411 downwards.
AAAATCGTCAAATGCCTGGTGCAACTCACGAATCAAGTCCCGCGAAAGGGCGTTTCGTTTTTCGGGACGCTGGATCACGATCGTGCCGCTGGGAAGATCCTTTCGCAGTTGGACAAAATCGGACATAGCGGCATGATAGAATCTGTGAAACCGGTCGCTGCAATTTCTGGTTACTGCTTCTCAAAGGCCGCATCGAACGCCAGGCTGCTCGGCGCGAAATCGATCTGCCGCGTATACTCGCACGCCTCCCGCGCGCCAAATTCGCGATCCATCCCCGAATCTTCCCATTCGATGGAAAGCGGGCCTTGATACTGAATATCGTTCAGTGCGCGAATGATTTCCTCGAAGTTTACCGCCCCGCGCCCCGGCGAACGAAAATCCCAACCCCGCCGCGGGTCGCCGAACCCCAGG
>JBFILF010000608.1:0-2567 GCA_041599835.1 Pirellulaceae bacterium | reverse complement strand
GCGTCTGTGCTACCTGCCACACGAGGCAAGGTCATCAGGGGCATCCACCCTACGACGGGCAGCCATTGCCGCAGCCAGCGTTTCATTCAAACCAGAAAACGACGGCGTCATCCGTCGCCCTTCCTCCCTCACCGCACAGTTATAGCGTCAAGACGTGCGGTTCCTGCCATTATGTGCAGTACAAACAGTGGAGCGTTGGATCTCACGTCGACCTGTCGGCCAGGCTTTCCACCCGTTATGAAAATGATCAATCCTGTCTGGAGTGCCATCGACCGAATCAGCGGCCTTGGGATTGGTACAACCCCCCGGAAGATACGCAAGTTGACGTGAGCCAAGTGGGCGTCGGTTGCGAATCCTGTCACGGTGCAGCGCACAAGCACGTGTTATTCAACAAGCAAAACATTCTCGGCCCCAAGCTGACGCCGGAAATGGAAGAAGCTGCCCGGCAAACGATTCGCGAGGGCCAACCCGTTGCCCGATGCGTGCAATGCCATACTCGTGACGGTCACAAGGCACACCCGGAGTTTGAACAGCCCGGCGACGCCAGTTCGAATTAATTGCCAAGGCGATCATCGTAGCGGCGCGGCAGCGGTTTGGCTGCGCTCACCTGTTGATGCGCCTCGGTTCGATTGCTCCGCCGCGACGCCGATTACTCGTCCCCGCGGACGAAGAATATCTCGTCTCCCTCGCTGCCGGTGTTTGTCAAAGTTTCCAAACCGGAATTCGGCATGTTGACCGCCGCATGCGGACGGCGACACAGCACAAATGTCGTGCACTTTGAAAGGTCTTTTAAGCGAGCGGCACCTACATAGGCGCAAGCACTGCGGAGGCCGCCGGTGACTTGCTGGATGGTTTCCTGCACCGGACCCTTAAATGGCACGACAACTTCCGCTCCCTCGCTGGCCCGATAGTCCTTGAGGCCGCCCGCGTACTTTTTCATCGCGGTGCTGCTGGACATGCCATAGAATTTCATGCCGACACGCTGCCCCTGCTCTTCCAACCATTGGCCTTCACACTCCTGGTGTCCTGCCAACAGGTTGCCCAGCATAACGAAGTCGGCCCCGGCGGCAAAAGCCTTGGCGATATCGCCGGGACTGCGGCAGCCCCCATCGGCGCACACGTGGCCGCGCAGTCCGTGGGCCGCGTCGGCGCATTCGATGATGGCCGAAAGCTGCGGATATCCCACGCCGGCCATCTGTCGCGTCGTGCAGACGCTTCCCGAGCCGATCCCGATTTTAACGATGTCCGCGGCGCCGGAAATCAATAATTCTTGAACCATTTCCGGCGTGGCAACGTTGCCCGCCAAAATGGTCAGGTCGGGGAACGCGTGGCGGATCCGTTTTACGCGCTCCACAAAGTACTTCGTATATCCATTGGCCGCATCCACACAGACAAAACGAAGCGCTGCGATTTGTTGGACTTTTTCCAGCTTGTGAAACTCTTCATCCTTCAAACCTACCGTCAAAAAGACACTTGACGCGTGCGCACTGGATTGGAAGAAGTCAACGAGATCGGTTTCGCCGTAATGCTTGTGCAGGCAGGTCATCATCTGCGGGCCGATCGCCTTGGCCATGGCAAACGTACCGACCGTGTCCATGTTGGCCGCCATAATCGGAATGCCAGTCCATCGGCCACCGCTGTTTAGAAACGTGTATTCGCGCTCCAGTATAATGGCCGATCGGCTGGGTGCCTCGGACCGCTTGGGGCGAATCAATACATCGTCAAAGTCGAGCTTTGGGTCTTTGTCGATACGCATCGCGAAAAATTACCTCGACCGCCACCGATCCTGGTGACCTTCAATATTCTACCGTTCCCGTTCCCGGTCCACGTACGTGGGCAAGCAACCTTCCCAGGTGGGCGGACCGCACAATGCCAACGATCGATTGCGCCTTGTCGACACATGTCGGTATGCGTTTTGGCGCATTCCGGTTTCTGTTGAATGGCCTGTTCCACAACAAAGGAATGGCATCATAATTGCCTTTCACGCTTTCCAAATGGGGGTCGTCGTCTGGCATCATGCGCGTCGCGTCAGCCGGTAGTGGTCTTCGATTGGGTTGTAGCGGGCGCGTCAATCAATATCAACCAATCCATTCGCCCTAAAAAAATTCAGCTGCGTCAAAACCTGTCACACAAGGTTGCAGGCCAAGTGCGTTAGGCCGCTGGGCTGCAAAACGACTCGGGTTTGCCGCTGCGTCGGCATCACCAACCAAAAAAATCAAGGTATGACAAAGCGTTGATGGCCCCTACGATGATTTGCCGAACTTGACGGCCCAAGCTTTTTTTCGTGCTGAATGCAACATCTCGCAATAATAGCAGTCGTTGATTTTGGAGTGTGGGACGCCCTGCGCGACATCTTATTGCTGCTGCTGGTGGCATTATTATTTGGGGCGATTGCCGAGCGGCTCGGTCAGAGCTTGATTGTCGGCTACTTGATTGCGGGGACGGTGGCCGGCCCCAACGTGCTCGGTTGGATCAGCAAACAACAAGAGATCTTCAACATCGCAGAATTGGGCGTGGCGCTGCTGTTGTTTGTCATCGGATTGGAGTTTTCTCCGCGGCGGCTTATT
>JBFILF010000607.1:0-2575 GCA_041599835.1 Pirellulaceae bacterium | reverse complement strand
TGCTCGTCAAACTCGCTGCAACCTTGCTGCGAAAACAGTTCGTCCAGAGTCGCCTGGCAACCTTGCGCCACTGACCGCTGAATCTGTTCGCGCGTCGCGCCGAATCCGGCCCGGCGATATAAGTGCTGTGCCAGCCGCCAATCCCATTTTTGGGAGGGAGTAGCAGTCCAAGGCGACCAATCTGGTTGTGCTGACGTCATGATTCTCACCTGCCAAAGCGTGACGCGTTTGAGCCGTCGCCAAGCGACCGCGGATCAGTCGCCACGCAGGTCAATCCGCGCGTCCAGATACATGCGCTGCGACTCGACACGATAGTCCAAACTGCCCCCTTGGACATAATCCAGCAACCCCAATATCAAGTCGATTTCGGCAGTGGCCCGCTCACGCGACTTGCCGCTGTTGACCATCGATTGGGCGATCAACGATTGGCGGTTGTCTTCGAGCAACTGTTGGATCGTCGCGGCATCGATCGAAATCTGCGTGTTCGTATCGGAGGTTTCCGATTGCGCGTCCAGCTGTTTGGTCGCTTCGGCCAGTTCGGCGGCAAACGGTGTCGAGCTGGAAATAACTATGTAGTCACCCTGAAACGCAATCGCCGGAGAGAAATTAAAAACCATCAGACCCTTGTCCACCTCGCGATCCAGCACGTACTCGCCGCCCGAAAGGTTGATGCCGTTTTCGCGCGTCGTCATTAAATCGAATGGTGGGTAATCCATCTGGCCGGCATTGATGTTGAGAAAACCAATCAGGCTTTGAAATGCAATGCGAAACCGGCGTTCCACCTCGGGGTTTTTCATGCGTCCGACCACCGCAAACGCGGGCAGCTCCACGTCCGGCTTGACGTCCTGTTTGAATTCCTGGCGTTTCACCACGATCCGCATTTGCGGCTCCAGTGCGCCAAGGACTTCTTGTCCAAAATCCATTCCGCCGAACACGGTCGACAATTCACTATCGCTTTGTGCCAATTGGGCGATCACGTTTTCGGGAAACAAATCCTCCTTGGACAGCCACCAGCTGCCCAAGTCGCGGTAGGTCACCAGTTGCGCGACCTGGCCGGGAATGCTCAGTGGCCGCGGCGCTCGACCCTGGCCATTTTTGCCGAAAAAGAACTCCCGCGCCGGGTTGAAATCACTGGCATCGAAAGGCAACTCCGCCCGCAACGCAACTCCGGAGGCGTCGAGGTCGAGCGAAATGGCAGCGGTGTCGGCTGCTTTGAGAGCCTCGATGATGCCGCCGAAAATCAACTCGGCGCCGGGCTCGTCGGTCGAGCCTCGAAATAATTCTTCGGCCACATTCATCCGCCGCAGCTGTTGCAAATCGACGAACGCCCAAGCGTCCCGCTTCAGATCCGCCGCCGCTCGAGCAGTTTTGAACGTCCTGTTGCCAGCCAATCCAGTTTTGTTGTCGAGCAGGTTGTCGGCCATTTGTTGCGCCAGTTGCTTTTTATTCGACATCAAAAACCAATCGCCGAAACGGGCCACGACCGCGTTTTCGATTTCAGCGACCTTGCCGCCGCGATATTCGTCGATTTCAATTGCGGCGTCGCCGTTGTTTTTTATGAATCCGATGATGACGCCGGCAGTTTCCTTGAGTAATGCTTCGTCGGTCGATCGAAACGCCAGGCCCACCCCTTCGGTCTTCGGATCGAGACCGATGAACAGCCCACCGCCGGTTAGTTTTTTTAGCGCTGGCAGCCACTGTTCACCAATCTGTGTTTCAATGTATGCCAGCCCGATTCGCAATTGCTTCATCTGTGTGTTGTTGAGCGCCGATTTCACTTGATCGAGCTGTTCCAACTTTTCGCGCAACGGGTGGTTGATCACCTCGTCAATCATTTGCCCGAGGTTGGGAATTTGAATGAAGGCGGCGGTGGACGCGGGAAAAAGTCGTGCCCCGGCTTCCAGCCCGTCATCGCCATTCGCCAAACGATGGGATTGAACCGCCCAACTTGTTTGAACGGTGCACAACAAAACGATAATCGTGATCCAAACACCAAAGCGTTTACGGCACATGTCGAGTCCTCCACCACATTTTTCTTGACACTTGGGTTTCGGAGCGCAATTAAATTTGCCTCAACCAATTCCCTCGTGTGGGCCGTCACCATTACCTTACCGTTTTCTCTGATAACTGGTTTCCGATTCTTTTGGCGATTCAAAAAAAAGACGTGATTCAACAATCTGTGTCCCTTATCGCCAGCGATCTCGTCAAGCCGCGGAAGCGGCGCCATTGGGTAGCCCCGACCGTCAGGTCGGGGAATACCGCGCCATCAAAAAGGACAGGCCCGAAGGGCCGACACACAACCGCATCGACGCGCAACGTATTGTTGTCGCCGTTTTATGCCGGCCCGTCGGGCCTCGCCGCGTTTTATGATCCTGCCGCCCCCGACCTGACGGTCGGAGCTATTGATTGCCGCCGCTACGCGGCTTGGAAAACTTGCGTACAAACCAAAGCGCCAACCCATTTTCTGGGTATTGATTGTCTCGCCGCGCCGCGGAGGTCTTTATTGTGAAACTTGTTGTGATCAAGCCGCGGAAGCGGCGCCATTGGGTAGCCCCGACCGTCAGGTCGGGGAATA
>JBFILF010000606.1:0-2592 GCA_041599835.1 Pirellulaceae bacterium | reverse complement strand
TTTTGGCGTGGTCTACAATAGCGCCCGGATTTCGCTGTCGGAACAAAGTCGAGAATTGGCCACGTTACGCGTGATCGGATTCTCGCGGCTGGAAGTATCATTGATTTTGTTGGGCGAATTGGCTTTGTTGACGGCACTGGCCATTCCCCTGGGTTGCGCCATCGGCTACGGATTTGCGGCCTTGTCAACGTTAAGTATGGATACCGAGATCTATCGCATTCCACTGGTCGTGAATCGTTCAACCTTCGGTTTCGCGATCGTCACCGTGATCGTAGCGACGTTTATTTCCAGTCTGATTGTCCGCCGAAAGATAGACCGCCTCGATCTGGTTTCCGTACTGAAGACCAAGGAATGAAATGTTGATGAAATGGGCGCGACGATCAATTTGGTTGCTGTTGCTGGCGGCGCTGGTAGCCGGTGCCGTTTATACCTTTCAGCCTAGTCCGGTTCCCGTCGACGTGGCGATGGTGGTCCGGGGACCCTTGGAAGTCACCATCGACGAAGACGGCAAAACGCGAATCAAGGAGAAGTACATTGTCTCGACGCCGGTCGGCGGCCGACTGCAACGGATCGAATTGCGCGAAGGCGATCCCGTCCAATCGGGCGAGACCATTTTGGCAATGATCCAACCCAGCAATCCGGACTTGTTGGACGCCCGCTCCCTGGCTCAAGCCAAAGCCCGAGTCCGCGCATCAGAAGCCGCTGTCAATCGGGCCAAGTCGCGATGCGACAAAACCAAAGTCGAACGTGACCAGGCCGACAAAGATCTTCAACGGGCTCAACAGCTAATTGAATCCCGCGCCATCTCACCGAGCGAATTCGAGAAGACTCAAGCCGAGTTCCGGTCGATTAACGAGCTGTTGCGTTCCGCAGAATTTGATAAGGAGATCGCCCTGTTCGAGCTGGATCTGGCCCGGGCGGCACTGGTCCATGTCCAGCCCGACGGTCCAACCGGTTATTCGGAGGAGTCTGGCCCGATTTTTTTCGAGATCCGCTCGCCCATTAACGGCGTGGTTCTGCGGGTGCTACAGGAAAGTTCGACGATCGTCAGCCCAGGCACGCCGATTGTCGAGTTGGGTGATCATCGCGATCTGGAGATTGTCGTCGATGTCCTATCGACTGACGCGGTCAAAATTTCGCCGGGTACCCAGGTGCGTCTGGAACAATGGGGAGGGACCACCGCATTGCGCGGCACGGTGCGCTTGATTGAGCCTTCCGCTTTTGAAAAGGTTTCGGCGTTGGGAGTGGAAGAACAACGCGTAAACGTCATTGTCGACTTTGACGAATCCAGCCCCCAAGATGCGCTGGGCGACGGCTACCGGGTCGAAGCAAGGATGGTCGTATGGAGCGCCGACGACGTGGTCAAGGTTCCGACCAGCGCCTTATTTCGCGAACGCAACCAATGGGCCGTGTTCGTTGTAGAAAATAACCGCGTCGTGCTGACACGCGTCACGATCGGACAGCGTAATGATCGTGAGGCCGAAGTCGTGGATGGGCTTGCCACGGGGGATGCCGTTGTTCTGCATCCAGGTGACAACTTAGTCGATGGCGCACAAATCGTCGCTCGCGAAACACTTTGAATCCGGCTGCATCCATGCTTCGCCGGATTGACATGTAAACCATGTCAATTCAAACGCCATCTCATCTTGTTTCACGGCCATGACAATAAATTTCATTAATAAAAAATTGTTGTCGTTCCAAAACGACCGCGGGCGACAGCCATCCCGGCCGTTTTAAGCATCGTCGCTGTTTCGTTTTTTACATGAATTACGGGGCGCGGCTTTTGCAGTTGCGCGTTTGCGGGATCTTCTAGCTGACTGCTTGCTAGCTATTGCAAGCATTTCTCACAATTTGAGATTTTTGCAAATCTCGATTGATTTTATTTGCATCCCCAGTTCTAACATTCGCGCGGACACTTTTCCTGTTATTTGATTGGAGGCCCTAATATGACCCAACGAAAGTCGAATTCTAATGGTTTGGACCGTCGCCAGTTCTTTCGCGGTGCTGTCGCATCCACGGCAGCAGCCGGCATGATCCCGATTGGACAGGCGTGCGCCATCACCCGCGATGCCAGCGGGAAACTATTGGACTGGGTGTGCCGAATTGACGTCGTCGAGATTTTGCCCAGGTATTGGATGTACCGCTACAAGAATTGCCGTACTGGTCAAACGTGGATCGGCGCGGATGTTCCAGAATTGCCGCTGGGAAATTGCGGATCACCGCAAGGTGGCGGCTGCGTTTTGCAAGATGAGTGGGATCGTTACGAAACAATTACTGATAATGAATTCGAATTGGTCTTATTACCTGGTCTGGACAACCGAATTAGAAGCGTGGTCCGTGCCGAGTTTGGCACAATAAAAGAACGATTAGCGTGAGTCAACTTCGGGCAACGGCCGAAAACTTCGAACGCCGCGAAATCCTACGCGGCTGTCAGTTGTCAATTCTTCCAACGAAACAACAGTTTGATCAGGATCGAACAGACTGAATACGTTTAGGTATACGGATCCACGATCTCCGACATGTGATTTCGTTGTTGAAATGACTGAACGCGTCAAATCCATAACCGATTTGTCGTCCAACACGAACCCTTCC
>JBFILF010000605.1:0-2594 GCA_041599835.1 Pirellulaceae bacterium | reverse complement strand
GTTGCGCTAGTCGGCGTGCACTTGGTTCGGCGGATTTAAAAAACGCCCGGGCTCCCGGTGGATCTCGCGCTGCGCTTGGATCTTCACGCGGATGGCCGAACGCGATCTCAGCGCAAACCAGGCGACTGCTTTGAATCTAACGACCGCAGCTACCGGCGCAAGATTTCCGTGCCATACTTCTTGCCAATTTCAATCAGGCGTTCAATGTCCGGCGGAGCCTCTGGCGTCGGTGGCAACGTGGGCGTGGGCGCCGGCTCACCAATCTCTCCCAAAAGTTTTTCGTGCAAGCCGCCGGGCGTGGATATGGCCGTGAATCGCGCCGGCACATCACCAACATTGGTAAATCCATGCACGACGCCCTTCGGAACAAATACAAAATCACCGCTTTCCGCTGGCAACCGCTGATCATCCTTAATAAATTCGACGGTGCCTTCACGCATCAAGAAAGCTTCGGTTTCCTCATGGTGAATGTGCGGTGGCGCGCCCAACCCCGGTGGCACCCATTGCTCGTACATGGAGTATTCACCGCCCGTTTCCTCGCCAAGTGCCTTGAATGTTATCAGCATGCCGAGAATCCAGATCGATCGGTTGCCGTCGGGATACACGCCGCATGAAGATTGGGGAGACAGGATAGTTGACATTTCATCCTCTTTAATTGTGATTGGCTAGACAAATGAACGCTTATTGCAAATGAAATAGACGACCGTGCGCCCTCGACGATGACTCAATCAGGCGCCTTGGATCGGTCGCCACATGTACCAAATCGGAGTGCCGATCAACGATTCTTCTCGCTGCACTTGAAAGCCGAATTTGCGGTAGAAATTGACGTTTTCGGGGCGGTCTGTTTCCAGGTATCCGCCGACACCCTCACGATCAATTGTTTCGCAGTAATAGTTCATCATGGCGGTGCCGACTCCCTTGCCTTGAACCTCAGGCGCCACGCCGATGGGTGCCAGGTGCAAGTGCGGCTCTGGGGGATCGTAGTTGGACCACGTCGAAAACCATTGGACGACGCGAGGCACGGCCTTACCCAGCGGCTTAAAAATGCTGTCGCCAGCCGCCTCGATTTCGTCGGTCTTGGGAAGGCAGTTTGGCCATGCCCCGAAATGCATATAGCCACAGAGTTTGCCGTCGAGCCTGGCGACAAAACTGGTCGAAGTAAACAAATGCGTTAGTCCAATCTCGAAGAACAGACGATTCTGCTTCAACTTCTCCCCGCCAAAAGCTGCGACATGGATGGGGTTGGTGACAAATGCCTTGGCCATGAATTGAACCACTGTTTCAAACTGGCTTGAAGCATATGGCGCAATCTCGGGTTTCATCGTGATCGTCGTCATCCTTTTTCGCTTTCTGTCGCCAACCACCGATAACGCAGGGACGGCGCACCGATCCCGGCGGCACCAGTTGAGGCAGACCCTGAAGAAATAACGAATCGGTCCCGCGGTTCCGGAACCAAACAACCGAACCATTGCCGGCTGCCGCGAATCGGTTTAAGGGCCAGATTCGGTCTAGCGGACTAGACCAAAGCGAAGAAACCAGTCACAGGTTTCCTTCGATTTCGCAGTCGGGTGGATAATCGTATCTCCGGTCTTGGCAGCGGACAAGAATCGATCGCCAAAAATTTTTATTGGCGAAACGGCTGGCCCGTAGCGACGCTGAAATGTACGGTTGGGCGCCAAACACCCAACGATCATGGGGGATTGGCGGAATGCAAAACACCGTGCCGGGTGTCAACTGGTGCACTGTGGCGTCGATAAGGCTGCCGTTGCCGACCCTGACACGACTAGCCCCACGCGTTCACCGCCATTGAGGGTGGGGAGTCTGCGGCGGCCGCCCGCGCGCCACTGATCTTGCTCGGCACCCTCTCGCTGTGCATTTGCCTCAACAATGTGTTGCCACGCGAAGAAACGATCAGCCGCAGGGCGCTAGCCCACCGTTTTTTCACTTAAACCGGACGCTAGCGCGTTCCGGTTAATAACAACACAAAAATACGACACTGCCGCGGAGAGTATCTTTCAGACGTTCGGCCTGTCGCAAAACTTCCAGTCGGCCGGCTAGCGCGACATCATCAAGCATCAGTATGAATTCTCTTCGTCAGTGACAGTGACTAAGCCTCACAACTGCCCTGCGCCTTGTGCATGCGGCCGTCAGGGTGTTGCCCGGGCAAATCTTCGGCATACCAGGTTGTTAGCGCCTGGTTCCAGTCGTCCAAATTGCGAGCTTTGGCAAAATCACGCCGCACCTGTTCGTGCTGCGGGTGCAGGATCGAATACTTAATGCCGAATTTTCGCATGATCGGTCCCACGCGCTCCGACCCGTAAAGTTGTTCCGCCAAACGAAAATGCTCGCCAATGATATCCCGCTGCTGAAACAGGGAAGGGGGATCGGGAAGTGGCCTGCCTTGAGCCAATTGCCTGGTTTGCGCAAAGATCCAGGGGTTTCCGATCGCGCCTCGCGCCACCGTCACGCCGTTGACACCGGTTTGCTCGATCATATCCAAGCAGTCTTGTGGCGAAAACAAATCACCGCTGCCCAGGATCACCCCGTCGCCCACGTGCCGTTTGACTTCGCGCAAAAACTCCCAACGACTGGGG
>JBFILF010000604.1:0-2623 GCA_041599835.1 Pirellulaceae bacterium | reverse complement strand
CGGTTGACAAATATGCGGCCGCGATCGCCGTAAAACATGACACCATTGCGGCCGGTATCGGAGACGGTCATTGTCACTCCGTTGGCATAACGAAACGTGGCGCTAAAATCTTCGGCCACGTTGTAGCCACCGTCGATCGACGGAAACGTCGCCTGCCCCTCGATTGCGACTGGCAACGAATCGATTGCCCATTGGGCTATATCGATATGATGTGCGCCCCAATCGGTCATTTGTCCGCCGGAATATTCGTACCACCAGCGAAACGTGTAATGACAACGTTGCTCGCGGTACGGAACGTCGGGCGTCTGCCCCTGCCACAAATCCCAATTCAAATGCGACGGAGGCTGGCGGATCCGGAACGGCCCGCCCGTCTGATTCTTGCCGAGAACCACTTCCACTCGTCGCAATTTTCCAATGCGGCCTTGCCGAACCATTTCAACGGCTTGGCGAAATCGGTGGTCGCTGCGCTGCCACGAACCGACTTGGACTACACGGTCTGTTTGGCTGACTGCGCGACGAACTTGATCGCCTTCGGCGACGGTCAGCGTGAGCGGTTTCTCGACGTAGACGTGTTTGCCGGCGCGAACTGCGTCGATCAACATCTTGGCGTGCCAATGATCGGGCGTGCCGATCAAAACGACGTCCACACCTGGGTGTTGCAGCAGTTGCCGATAATCCACAAACGCCTGGGGCGTGCTCCCGAAAGAAGCTTTGGCTTGGTCACGAACGTGCCCGTCAACGTCACACACGGCCACGATGTCACCAAACTGTCGGGCGATGTTGGCAATGACAGATCCTTGATAACGCATGCCGATCGCGCCCACGCCAGCCCGTTCGACAGGCCATCGCGGTTTGTCTGCGAGTGCGGGTGCCGTGCCAAAATAGCCGGCAACGCCGCCGGCGAACGGGACCGCTGCAATCGACGCCAGAAATTCTCGGCGGCTGTTCGTAAGGTGACTCATTCTGCTATTGTACGGCATCGATGAATCGAGTGCCGGATGCCATGCCGATACTACGCGCCCGGTTCCGGCGGCTGATAAAACTGGCTGAGGTCGATGCCTTTTTCTCGTTGTTCATCCTCCAACAATTTTAGACGGGCCTCCAGCCGCTCAACCGTTTTCGTGAGCCGCGGCAACAAGTCTTGTTGGGGATCGCGCCGCTCGATCTTTGGCACACTTGGATAACTGAGATGCCGCTGCAGGGCGGAAAACAGATACAACGGATCTTTGCGACGATTGGCCAGTGCGATGCGGCCTTCTTTTTCGCCAAACAATACGACCGGCACTTCGTCTGCCGATCCATCGTCGCTCTCGACCCGGTTGGCGTAATGGCGGCTGTGCACGTAAATCAAATCGGCGATATCGACGATCCCAAGTTTTTGCCGCGCCGCCATCAACCACTGGTGCCACTGCGCGTCGTAGAACGGGTCGCCGGCCATGGCCTGCATGCCCAGGTCGTAGCTCAGCCGGTTACGGCACAGCACTTCCAATTGAAAAAAGAACAGGCCAATTGCCGACGGATCCTCGCCGCGAAATTTCGCTTCGTGCTCGAGGATCTTCAACACCGTAAATATGTCGATGCGACCCCGCTCGTCTTCGGCTTGGGCAAACAAGAAAGCTTGAAACGGCGCGAAGTAGTGCTTCATGCGCGTCATGGCTTCGGAGATGCTGCCGCTGTGTTTCAGTTCGGCCAATAGGTAATCGATCGCCATCGGCAACTTGGTGGTCGCCAACAATTCTTGTGTTAAATGCTCGAGCAATACCTGGATCGGCTCGTTAGTTTCAAGCCGGTTGCCCAAGGCTCCAAACAGGTAGGCCTGTTCCACATATTCTTCGCGCGGCAAACGTGTCATCGAGATTTCTTGTCCGTCCGGTGACGGTCTGTCAGGTGGCGATCGAAAAACTCGATCGCGAAATCCATCGTTTCCAAATCGGTGAACGCACCCAGATGTCCCTGGCCGGCCAGCAATTTGTAGTGACTGGGCAGACCCCGCCGTTGCAGCTGCAGGTGCATTGTTTCAGAAGCACTGGGGGAAACCACGAAATCTGACTCACCGTGATAAAAGGCAAATGGTGGGTCGTCGTCGCTGATGAAGCTTGTCGGGGCGGCCCGGCGGTAAATATCGGGATCGGCCGCCGGCGTCGCGCCTAACCAATACACCAGGCGGGTCGAATCGTCTTCGATCCAACCGAAATCGCACGGCGCGCCGCCAGCCACCACGGCCTGTAATCGCGTGCTGGTTGCCGGTTCCTCACCATTCAAACCCCCTTCCAATCCGTCATCGGCGTCGGTCGTCCCCAACAGCGCCACCAGATGACCACCAGCTGAATATCCGACGCCGCCAATGCGATGCGGGTCAATTTTGTACGCTTCAGCATTGTTTCTCATCCACCGCACCGCCGCTTTGCAGTCATGTATCTGCGCCGGAAATTTGTATTTGGGTGCGTGGCGGTAGTTGATGGCCACCACCACATATCCGGCTCGGGCTAAATGGCGGGCATGTCGAAACCAGTGCAATTTGGAACCCGACCACCAGCCTCCGCCGTGCACCGCCAACAAGGCCGGGAACGGTCCGTTGCCGATAGGCACGTAAATGTCACACGACAATTCGAAATCCTCACCG
>JBFILF010000603.1:0-2630 GCA_041599835.1 Pirellulaceae bacterium | reverse complement strand
CACTGCACTCCAAGGTGCTGTACATCATCCTGGCGTTGATCGTGGTGATTCTGTTGATCATTGCCCCGCTTCACGTGCGCGAGCAAGTCGATTGGAAACTGAGTATGGGGCAGATCGCCAGCCCGGATCGGCTAGCGGCGCAACTGGTGGCAGACGGAAAATCGGGTAAGCAGGCCGGCATTGCGCGCATTTGGCAATTGCTGCCGGCCTCGCTCCGCCAGGAACTCGATTTGATTGCGACCGAAGACACCGATCCCGACCGTGTTGCGCCCTCGACCGATCGGGCCATGGCCCGCTTGGGAACTTACGACCAACTGGTGACCGAACTGAACCGTTTGCTGAAGCGACGCGACTTTTATGACGAACCCGCGTTTGCCAGCAAACGACTGGTGGCCGAAGCACGCGAATTGCTGGACCAAGGAGTGGAAAACCTGACGCAGCTGCAGCTACAGCGATTGAATCGATTGTTGCTCGACGCCCTGCTCCGCCGCAATATCGACCGGCCGGGCGCGACGCAACTGGACTTTTATTATTTCAACTGGCACTGGAGTGCATTTACCACCAATACGTCACAATCCGAATTCGCGCATGGGTTGAGCACGTTGTTGCCCACGTACTTTGACAAGTTCGTGATGTCGATCGGCATTTTTATCGCGATTCTGGTCACGGCGTCGATCATTCCGGAAATGCTCGAGCCCGGTTCTTTGAATTTGTTGTTGAGCAAACCGGTACACCGCTGGGCGCTGCTGTTGACCAAGTTTCTTGGCGGCTGCGCGTTTATCTTGCTGTGCGCGACCGTGTTTTTTGTTGGCTTGTGGCTGTGGCTGGGCATCCAAATGGGCGTCTGGGAGCGCAGCATCCTGTTGAGCATTCCCATCTATGTGTTTGTGTTCGCGTTGTATTACTCGGTTTCAGTGCTGGCGGGCCTGTGGTTTCGCAGTCCTATTTTGTGCATCACGTTTGCCATCTTGTTTTGGGCCGTTTGTTTCGTGCTCGGCGCCGTGTACGGCCGACTGGACAACCGACAATACAATTTCGGACCAGCCGAGATGGCCGCCGGGGGCGCGGGCGAGGTATTTTATGTGGACATATTGCAAAACCCGCATCGCTGGGAAGGTGACCGTTGGGTGCCGCTGTTGGGACGCTCGCCGACTCCCAACGACCAGGCCATGGCGATTGCCGCCTACATCGAGCCGCTGGACGACGAAATCGCCGATTACCCGGGACCGGTTTTTGACTCGCAGCTAGGCTGCTTGCTGGCCGGTTCGGCAAATTTGCAGCCGGCGATCCGCCCCAGCCGGTTTCAATTGGTTTCCGCCTCGTCCAGCAACGATTGGTCGACGCTGCCGCTTGGCAACCTGCCACTGAACACGATTGCGATTTTTCTCAGCCCACGCCTCGGTTTACTGGCCCTGAACGACTCGGCCCAAGTGTTTCAGGCAACACCCTACCCGCCCCCGCCGCCCGATGATGCAGCGGATGATGCAGCGGACGCGTCGGATAATCAACCCGCAAAGGGTAACGGGATGAAATTCGAATCGTTGAGCGATAACGCGAGAAGCCAATTAATGGGGTCGGCCAGTATCAGCCTTAATCCGGCTAATGATGAAATCGCGTTTTACCATCAAGGACATCTGGTGATTTTGTCGCCCCAGAACGATGGCAAGTATCGTGAGCGGCAACGCGTCAAACTGGGCGAACATGAAAATCGACGCATGACCGCGCTGGTTCAATACCGGGGCGACCAGATATTTGTGGCACTGGGCAACGGTCGCGTTTTTCACGTCAGCGCCAGCCGTGTTGACGATTATCAAGTGATCGTGCCCGACCGGCGCGCCGCGGTCCGTGCCTTGGTCGCGTCGGCGGACGGTCGATGGGCTGCCATCGTGTATCGAAACGGGAGGCTGTGGTTGTACGACGCGGCTGAAGGGAGCGAACATCGCGGTTCACGGGTCAGCTCGCAAGGGGACGTGATGGCGGCAACGTTCGACGAGCAAGCCCGCTTGTGGATCGGCGACCGATTTCAAAACGCCATCGCTCACGATGTCGACTCACTGCAGGTGGTCCAGCAATACCGGCCGCCGGGCGATTGGCTGGACAACCTGTTTCGTTTTTTGGTCCGCCCGCTGTACCGCGTGTTTCCCCGTCCTGGCGAATTTTACAAATTGATTTCTTACATTTCGGCCGCCTCCGACACGTCGTACAGCCCGGAAATTGACTTGACGAAATCGCCGCAAGACGAAGATCCCTGGTCACCGCTCCGTAACGGTTTGGTGTTCTTGACGATGGTGCTGGGCATCGCCTGCCTGCAATTCCAGCGGCAGGACTTCTGAGGCGGCGGGTGTAATTTGGGCCGACCGGGCCGACCCTGCCAGGCCGGCAAAATGCCGGAGCCCCCATAATTGCCCAAGTTTCGATAATATGCCCGCCTTCTTTGCCGCGTGACCAACCTAGTCAGCGCTTCTGCGATACCGGTTTCAGAGAAAGATTTGGCCCATGTACCGGAAGGAATCGCAGATGCCGAAGTATTACGTTGAGTGTGGAGCGCACCAGTTTTTGACAACGGCCGATCATCCGCGGAGCGCGGCATTATGGGCGCTTCACCGGCTGCTCGGAGATCGCATCGATTT
>JBFILF010000602.1:0-2635 GCA_041599835.1 Pirellulaceae bacterium | reverse complement strand
GCCATACGGTTATCCGGCTGACCCCGCCAAGTTGTCGAGCCAAACACCGATGGCACCACCGATCATGCCGCCCGCCACACAACCCCGCCCACCGTCCGTTGTGGCAAAGGTGGGCGAGCAAAACCAACGAGTTGTCGATTACTATCGCGAAACCGCAGACGACTATCTAACGTGGAGCCGCGACGGTTACATGCATTTCGGTTTGTGGCGGCGCGGGATCAGCCCGTTTAATCGCCGCGCAATGCTGGAGGCCATGAATGATCTGGTGTTTGAGTCATTGCGGCTCGATGCGGTGACCCCAGCCGAGGTCGCTGACCTCGGTTGCGGGATCGGAGCCGTGTCCCATTACGGCTCGCGCGTGTTTCCAGTCCATCGATGGCACGCCTTCACGATTTGTCCGCGTCAGGTAGCCATTGGGAACCGCCGGTTTGCCGGCAACAACGTCTTGATACGCTGCGCCGATTTCACCGATCTGCCAATGGAAAACGGATCGCTGGATGCGGCGTTTTTCCTGGAGAGTCTTTGTCACTCCAGCCAATTGCAACGATCGCTCGACGAGGCAGCGCGGGTTTTGAAACCTGACGGCCGACTGGTAGTCATCGACGGCATGATGCGTCGTTTGCCCCATGATACTCCCGGCTACGTTCGGCGGCTAAGTCGTGCGGTTGAAACTAATTGGGCGCTGGGTGGATTTCACTGCGTGCCGACATTTAGAAAAGCGTCCATGGAGGCTGGCTTTGAGGTGGAGTCCTGCCGCGAGTTGGGCTGGCAAGTCGCGCCCAGTGTAGCTCATTCGCCGCTGCTGGTCGGCTGGCATACGTTGAAATTGATCGCGACGGGCCGCTGGTCCAGCTGGAAACGCCGTCACATGGTCGGCTGCACGTTGGGTATTCTGTTGGGAATGCTGCGCCGCCATTTCGGATACTACCTGTTTTCTTTGCGAAAAAACCGGTTCTGACGCATCCGTTTTCGGGTTACATTATTTGGCCACAACGGCAACGTTCCCGCTGGATGGAGAAACGATATGAGCCGAGCATTTCGCGCGAGCCTGATGTGTTTGATGGCGGTCCTGTGGCTGATGCCGCAAGCCCCACCGCAACAGATGTTCGCTCAGGAAGGCGGACAAGCAGAGGGTAAAAAAGAGGGCAAGCAGCAAGATCAAACCAGGTCCCGGCAAGGCAAACAGCGAAACCGGCGGCGCGGCCGGCGATCAAGACCAGACGACGCACCCAAAGTCGGCGACATGGCGCCCACCTTTACGCTTAAATCGCTCGACGGAGATTCGTCAACCAATCTGGCCGACTACCGTGGCAAAAAACCGGTGGTGCTGCTGTTTGGCAGTTACACGTGACCGCCCTTTTTGAATCAGGTTGATTCAATGGAACAACTGTATCAGGACTACAAAGACATCGCCGAGTTTCGATTGGTGTACATCAAGGAAGCCCACGCCGCCGATAGCGACCGGTCAGTCGGCTACGCCGTGGAAAAAGGCATCAACCAGCACGCCAATTACGGTGAACGGTGCGCGACGGCGGAAATGCTCATGCAAGACAAAAGCCTGACCATCCCCACGTTGATCGATGGCATGGACGACGCGGTGAACCAGGCGTACCGGGCCTATCCCGATCGAGTATTTTTGGTGCGCACCGATGGCCGGCTGGCGGTGGCCGCCGCCCGCGGACCGTTTGGATTCAAGCCCGCGCTGCGGGAAACGGAGGCATGGTTGGCCGATTTCAAAGAATCCGGCCAGGAACCCGAATTGCCCGAAGAAGCGATCGAAGCAACCGAACAGCGGGCTAAAAACAAGGCGAACAACGACGACTCGTCCCCGCACGACAAGTGATCGACGCGCGCTGCGTTAACATTCCGTAATGTTGACGGCCAGGCCGCCGCGGGCGGTCTCCTTGTATTTGGTCTTCATGTCGGCACCGGTCTGCCGCATGGTCTTGATCACTTTGTCCAACGACACGTAGTGCGTGCCGTCGCCGCGCAATGCCAGCCGCGCAGCGTTAATGGCTTTGACCGACGCCATCGCGTTGCGCTCGATGCAAGGCACTTGCACCAGCCCGCCAATCGGATCGCACGTTAAGCCCAAGTTGTGTTCCATACCGATTTCTGCCGCATTCTCGACTTGCTGCGGCGTTCCCCCCAACACTTCGGTCAATCCCGCAGCCGCCATCGAACAAGCCGAACCGACTTCACCCTGGCAACCAACTTCGGCGCCGGAAATGGAGGCGTTGAGCTTGAACAGGATGCCGATCGCGGCCGCCGTCAACAAAAACTTAACCGTACCCTCGTCGTTGGCACCGGGACAAAACCGGTGGTAGTAATGCAACACGGCGGGAATGATCCCCGCCGCCCCGTTGGTCGGCGCAGTGACGACGCGCCCGCCTGCCGCGTTCTCTTCATTCACGGCCAATGCCCACAAATTGACCCAGTCCATCGGCACCGTACCTAGCACTGCGTGCAATTCGTCCTGGGAACTGTCGCTGAGTTTTCGATAAAGGGCTGCCGCGCGGCGTTTGACTTTCAGACCACCCGGTAACATACCCTCCTGCTGGCAACCGCGCTGCACGCATTGCTGCATGGCTTGCCAAATTTCTTCAGCACGGCGGCGGATTTCCTGTTCGTCGCG
>JBFILF010000601.1:0-2643 GCA_041599835.1 Pirellulaceae bacterium | reverse complement strand
CGTTTGCGATCCTCCAACAAAGCCTGGATCATATCGAGGCTGGGTCCAAGTTGTCCCAACTGGCTGGGATCCAGCCGTACGGCTCGCGCGAGTTCTTCTTCGCTCAGATGGCGCAGGCTGCCGTACATGAGCAGCTGTTCCATCATGGGCGAAACAAAATCGGGCGGGGGTGCCGTTGGATTGGGGAACTTCTTGGGGTCGTACTTTTGGTAGGTGTGGACGATCCCACCAAGTTTTTCCAGCTGTTTGCGGCGGCGGCGTTTGCGGGTCATGGCATTATCTCGGCACACGATGTCGGATGCGCGGCAGGCGGCTCAGATTTCGTAAGTTGTGCGGCCGTGGTGCTGGGCCCGCGAGATGCGTTCTTTGGAATACAGCCCTGCCAGAACGAACTCGACACACGAAGCACGGACCGCGTCATTTTCGGACGCGTTGACTTCAAAGGCCTTTTCCCAGACTTGCGGCACGCGCTTGAGAATTTGGCCGTAATGCGACGACGGCACCATGTCGCCCACCTCGATCTTGACGCCTTTGCTGAAAATCTCGGCGATTTCATCCAAGCCATGCTGCGTTACATATTCATCGAACACCACGTCAATGGCTTCGGCGATCAAGCCGTCCAGGACCTGCCGTTCGCTCATCTGGTGGCTGCCCATTAAATCCAGCTCCAATTTCCCCAGCGACGACGTATACAAATGTCCCAGGTCGCTGATCCGCGGCACGGCGGGTGATTCGCCCAATATGATGCTTCGCTGTCGCGCGCTGGAAACCATCGTGCGGTAGTTGGCAATGCTCAACCGGGCACTTACGCCCGATTGCTGGTCGACGTATTTTGATTTGCGCGCCTGGATCGTGATTTGCTCGCAAATCTCCTTCATGAACAAGGGAACGGTGACCGGGTAAGGTCCCCCCAAATCGATTTCGGATTCTTGTTCGACGATTTGAATCCCCATCTCGCGATCACGGGGATAATGCGTTTGAATCAGCGAACCGATGCGGTCCTTGAGCTGCGGGATGACCTTGCCGCTGCGATTGTAGGTCGATGGATTCGCTGAAAATAGAATCAGCACATCGATATCGAACCGAATCGGATAGCCGCGAATCTGTACGTCGCGCTCTTCCAGGATGTTGAACAACCCGACTTGCACCAATTCATCCAGTTCCGGCAATTCGTTGATGGCGAAAACGCCGCGATGCATTCGGGGGATCAATCCAAAATGCAAGGCGTCCTCGGTCGACATGCTGGCGCCGTGAGCCAATTTGGCGGGGTCAATTTCGCCGATGATGTCTGCAAACTTGGTGCCCGGTGCCAGGCGTTCGGCATATCGCTGATCGCGAGGCCACCAGCGGATCGGAACGTTGTCCGGCGATGCCGATCGCACTAATTCGTTTGCCGCACGGCTGAGTGGATTCAACGGGTCTTCGTGAAACGGCGACCCGGGAATATCCAAGTAGGGTGTCAAAGGATCGAGGAATCTCACCAACGAGCGCATCAAACGGCTTTTAGCCTGGCCCTTTTCTCCCAGAAACAACAAGTCGTGCCCGGATAGCAGGGCAATATTCAATTCGGGAATAACGGTATCGTTGTAGCCAACGACACCAGGATACAATTCCTGGCCGCCGGCAAGGTGCCGCAAAAAATTATCGCGGATCTCTTGCTTGACCGATTTTGACTGCCACCCGCTGTCGATAAGTTCCTGTAAATTAGTTGGCAACGTTGCGGTTGATGTGGTACTTGTCACGAAACCAAAATTCCTTTTCAACAAAGCCGGCGATCCATCATCGAGTTCGCCGCCAACGGGGATTGCCAGCGAAGATTAGATGACGGAGGGGAGCGGTGCCCGCATGACACTGCGATGGCATTATACGCAGGAATGCGACCGGGCAACTCAAGGTCGCCCGAACGGCAGATTTAGCCGGATTGCAGATTTAGCCGGATAATGGCGTATTGACAACTTTCCATTCTCGCATTCGAAATCGTGCAATCGTGGGATGCGTGTTGAAAACTCCTAAATATTTGTTTTTTGACCTGGGAAACGTCTTGATCAATTTTGATCATGCCCGGGCCGTCGATCAAATCGCCGCGCTGACCGGTGTTTCCCATCAGGTCGTCCGCCAAATAGTTTTTGACTCCGGGCTGCAAGGCCGATACGAGCGCGGCCTGCTCGACACCGCGTCGTATCACCGTGAGTTCTGCCAATTAGCCAGCTGCCGGGCCGACTTGCAAGAATTTGTTTTGGCAGCCAGCAGTATTTTTTGGGTCAACCGATCGGTGGTGCCGTTGGTCGCCATGTTGCGCGCTGCCCACGTGCCTATGGGCATTCTTTCCAACACATGTGACGCTCATTGGAGCTACATTCAAAATCAACAATACAATTTGATGGGGTTTTTTTCCCATCACATCCTCAGTTTTCATGAGGGTGTTGCCAAGCCAGAGGTTCACATCTATCCACGCGCCGCCGATTCCGTCGGATTACCACCCGACGAAATCTTTTTTGTCGACGATCGGCCGGACAATGTGCGCGGCGCCCACGCCGCAGGCTTGGATGCCGTGCAATTCCAGTCTGCCGGCGCGTTGGCTGCCGAACTGGCATATCGGCAAGTGAAGATCAACTATTGAGCCGCTAGCAGGTCGGGATCCCG
>JBFILF010000600.1:0-2646 GCA_041599835.1 Pirellulaceae bacterium | reverse complement strand
GACCGCCGTTTCAAATCGGATGTCCGTGTCTTCGATGCGGCAACCCGCTTCGTCAATCGATCGATATGCCGGCTGAAAGACGATGATGTCGTGGCCCAAGTTGGCGATTTCGACCGGCAATGTCCCGCCCACATCCGCCAAGCCGCCCGTTTTGGCAAACGGGAACACTTCGCTGCTGACAAATACGATTTTCATGGCCGATCGAGCCCGCGGCTTGGCGTTGCCATTTCGCAGTAAGATTTGGTTGATGACCCCGCGGCATCATTTTGGGACGAACAACGCCCCGCTAACGCTGCGGGTGGCAGTTCGCAGCTGTTCTCGATGCACCACTGAGTTTACACTGCGGCCCGCGCCTTGGGGATTCGCACTAATTGTAACTTATCCCCGGCGGCCACACCGGCGCGACGGCAAATTTTCAGTGGTTACACTGCGGCGATTCACGACGGCGATAACGGTTGCATTGACTGAATCGCTGTCGCAATCAGTTGAAATACTTCCCGGGGCCGGTCGGCGCGTGCGTTCCAGCACGGACCGCGGTCGCCCAGTTGGACGGATTTCGCGTTGCTGGGGTCGACGTGGATGATCAACTTGATCGATTCATAAGATGCCAACGATTCACGTTCGCCCAACAGGCAAACCGTCCAGGCGGTATCGTGCGGGTCACGCTCAGCGGCCCGAATGATCGGCCGTTGGCGGCAGTCTTCGGCACTCACAAATGTCATCGACAATTGGTCCAAGAACTCGTGACCCGTCTGATGTTGTCGATCGAGAATGTCTTTCAGCCGGGTCGCCAGTTTCGGTGCCGGCAAATGCACGGCGATCCAATTGGGCGTGCGATCTAAATGGGCGAGAATTTGTGCCACCGACAAATTCCAGCGCGGGTGCATCATATCCCCCGCAATTTCGGCAGCCGGCACCAAGACAAATCGCCGAAATCCCATCCGAGGGTGGGGGATCGTCAAACTCGGATGGCCGATGGTGGCGTTGTCAACGGTGGCGTTGTCAACGGTGGCGTTGTGGATGGTCATGTCATCGACGGAAATGTCATCGTACAGCAAGATGTCCAAATCGATGGAACGGTCGCGGTGGGCAGGCGGGCGAGTTCGGCCCAACCGCTGTTCGATCTCCAGCAAAGCCAGCATCAGCGGCCCGGGCGCCAAGTTGGTATCGGCCAGCAGGCAGCCGTTGAGGAAGTGTTGGCTGGATTCTGGCATCCCGGCCGGCGCGGTGTCGATCCATGAACTGCGGGATTGCAGTGTCGTGTGCGGCAACTGGCCGATCATGTGGCAGGCGGTTTCCATATGCGACGGGCAGTCGCCCAAATTGCACCCAATTGCGATCAGAACATCCGCCATTAATCGACCATTTGGGTTTGCCTTGCTTAGGTCGCCAGAAAAACGGTTGCGAGAAAAAACGGCGTGGTCCATCCTGTCCCAACGCCGCTTATAGGCTGATTCGCTAAATGACGCACGAATCAGTCGATAAAGTGCACGTCCGTGCCGACAGCCCTCATGGCCGCGCGCGACCCGTGGCGATTTTGCTTAACGAAGTGATTTAATCCTCCATCAATCCGTCAGGGTCCTCCGGACGCAAAACATGGGTGAGGATTCCTTCCACGCCGCACGGGTGCAGCGCCGTCGTCGCGTCCCTCAGTTGCCGTCACCCAATTCACATAATGAGTGATCCATTATCAATTTGATCAACAACCAAAGCGGTGCCAATGTCGCCCTTTTTGCCTTGAACGATTCGAAACGGAGCAAACCGGCAAAACAAGGATTGGCGAAAACCCAACGTATCGCCTGCTAGTTTCATCGAACGGACTACATCCAATCGACAAGCAACATCCAATGCGCAGCACGATGCGATCCCATTCATCACATCACGTGTATACGGCAGTTGTTATCGAGATGAATCTGCTGAACAAAGCAGAGTTTAGAGTTCGAAGAACCAATGTCAGGTAACGCAACATTTTGTCAATGCAAACAAAATTGTCAAGCAACCTTAACCAAATTTCCGAAGAATCATTTTTTTATTTTTTGTCTTCTTTTTTTCTGCGCGACGCTCGCGTACACAGACCGAAAAAAAACAAACAACCGCTCGGTTATTGTCACTTGGCAGGGCGCGCCGCCACTTGACAAAAATTTTGGTTCCGCGCTGACCGGTTTACCGCAACTTTTACAGATGACGCGGCGCAAAATCGATAGCGATCGTTGCATTCGTTCGACAAAACATCCCCCCAACACGTTATAATTCCCTGTCACCACTTTGTTCGATAAGAACTGTGCGCGGTAGCGGCAAAGCGGCCGCTGCCCGGCGACTGTTTTCGGCGTGCCACGGCAGAGGATGTGCGGTTTGCCCTGTCGCCAACAACGCATTTTCAGTTCGATCCAATAGCAAACCGTTTTGAGATTGACCCGTTGCGGAAAACTGCCATCAAGACTGACCGCCTCCAACCCGCCGAAAGCATGAAGCCGTTAGAAATTGTCAATTACCCGCACCCCGTATTGCGGTACCAAGCGAAACCCTTGCGCCGCGTCGACCAAGCGCTCAAAAACATGGCTGCCGAGATGCTGGAATTGATGTACGCTCATCGTGGCGTCGGTTTGGCGGCCACCCAAGTCAACTTGCCGTTTCAAATGTTTGTCT
>JBFILF010000599.1:0-2651 GCA_041599835.1 Pirellulaceae bacterium | reverse complement strand
ATAGGTCCAGCAGAGAAGCCAACACTATACGGATTTTGCTAGCGAGGCCTTTGAATCGTTGGGGTCAGTTTTGCAGGATTTTGAAGGAAGCAAAAAATCCCTCGATGTCTGGCCGGGCGATTTGGCGGTCGGACAAGGTCAAACCACTACTTGAAACACCCGCTGGTCGGCCAACTGCGATCAGGGACATCAATCTCGCGTCGAACTTGGATTGGAGTCGAGCCGGGATGTTCATTTTATCCCAAATCGGTGGGCAATTCGCGTTATTCCGGAAGTGCCGAGCTGTCATCGAGGCCGCTGAAGCGGAGCCGAAAAAACCGCACAAGATCGGTGCCTCGGGCGTACGCGCGGCAAAAACTCTGTTTATGATGGATGGGTAGAATCCGCAAATTGCCAAGTCACATCCGCGTGATCCTGCCGTTTTCGCATGCCATCCTGGCGCAGAAGTTGATTTAACGGCAGTGCATTCTGAACCGTCCAATCGCCTTAGACGATATTCATTAAATGAACTCTCATCACCGTCGTTTGATTGTTTGGACTTGCTTGGTTGTGGTTGCGGCCTGTTTGCCCGCCGCCATTGCCGCGCAACAGAATCCATTTGACACGGCACCAGTGATTACCTCGCCGACGGTGCGGGCGATCGTCGACTCCGATCCGCAGACGCCAGCCGAACTGATCCGGGCCGTCGGCATGTTATTGGATCTGGACCAGGACGAGTTGGCCAAGCCGTACTTGGATCGGCTCGCCGCACAAGAACTGACGCCGCAGCAGTGGTTCGAACTGTACCGTGAAGCCGGACCGGAGGCCGTATTTCGAATTGCCAACCGGGACGCCGTGCAGCCGCAAGGTGCTGATGTTGCCCAGCGGATTCTCGGTGGCGCCGAACAGCACGCCATTGACCCGGACCGCATCAATCAGCTGGCAAACCAGGTAACTGACGACGACATTTATGTCCGTTCGCAAGCGTTGACCGACTTGCGGCTGCTGAGCGACACGGGCGCCGCGGCACTGATCAACCTGCTGGCGGACGAATCGCGCCAGGCGGATTGGCCGCGGCTTCGGGCTGCCGTCCGCTACTTTGGCACGTCTGCCGAAGAACCGTTGCTGGCTTTGTTGCGCTCCAACGAATTGCGGTTGCAAGTCGAGGCGGCTCGGGCCCTGCGCCACGTGCCGACGTCAGCCGCCGTGGAATCTTTGTACTTGTCCGTATTTTCGCCGCAGACGGATTCGGCGCTTCAGCGGGCTGCCCGCGATTCGTTGCAGCAGCTGTCTGGCCAGCTGCCCAGCCGCAGCGAAGCTGAGGCGCGATTGAAACGATCCGCCGAGGATTACTTGATGGATCGCGTGGTGATGAACCAAGACGCGATGGACCCGATGAAATGGTGGCGGTGGGATGCCGAAACGCGCTCGCTGCAACCTCGCTGGATGATCACGCAGACAGTGGCCCGCATCCGCGCGTTTCGTCGCGCCCGAGATTTGTTTCGGTTACAACCGGATCGCCCAGACTATCAATTGTTGTTTTGGTTGACTCGCCTGGAATCGGCCAAGCTCACGTCGGGCATCGACCAGCCCCTGCCGGACGACGTGCTGCAGCGTTTGTCGCAAGCCGCCGACGCCGATTTAATCTTGGACGTACTCGATCAGGCCCTTGGCACCCAGCGGATTCCGGCGGCCATTGCCGCATGTGAGGTGTTGGCGCGGACAGGAAATGGATCGTTGTTGATTGGCACAACCTCCGCGCCCAGCCCGCTGGTGGAGGCGTTGGATCAGGGAAGTCCGCGGTTGACTCACGCGGCCAGCCAGGCCATAGCCGCGCTGGACCCCCTGCAATCATTTGTCGGCAGCAGTCGCTACGTCGACGCCCTGTTTCGACTAGCTCATTCGCGTGGCGTGCGCAAGGTCATCGTGGGGCACGTGAACCGCCAAACCGGGCAAACGCTGACTGCTGCGTTGCAGCAATCCGGTTTTACGGCCGATGCCGTGACGCAATCGAGAGCTTTTTATGAATTGGCATCCTCGGACCCCGACGTTGAGTTGCTGGTGCTGACCGATACGCTGAGCCGCCCTGGCTTTTCAGGTTTGTTGCAGTCGCTACGGGCAAATCCGCAAACGCGCCGGTTGCCGATCATTATCCTGGTCGAATCCGAAAACACGGAGCGCGCGCAACGTTTGGCTCTGCGGTATGACCGGACGCTGGTTCGCCCGTTTACATTGGACGCTTCGTATTTGGCGCAGCAAATCGCCGCTGCCATGGACGCCGCACCCGACCATCGTTCCACCGCTGGCGAGCGGCGCGAGTTTGCCCAAGCGGCGATGGCGCAACTTGTTCGTCTGGCCGATCACCCCGGCCAATATCCCTATTTTGATCTGGTCAATCGTCAGGAATTGGCCGCCCACGTAATAAATACTCCGGGCCTGGCGGCGGAATCCTGTCGGCTGCTCAGCCGCATCGGGACGGCGGACGCTCAGCGCAATTTGTTGAGCGTGGCCAACAATGATCAACTGCCCGACGAGTTGCGGCAAATCGCCGCCAAATCCTTTGCCGACGCCGTCGACCATCGCGGCATCATGTTGACGCGCGACCAAATCCTGACCCAATACAATTTGTACAACGCCAGCGCTCAACAGCCCGTGGAAGTCCAAAAAATCTT